>JALYSS010000242.1 GCA_030854685.1 Pseudomonadota bacterium
CGGCAGTACGTCATGAGCGTCTTGCGGCCAGGTCCTGACGGTAGAAGCGCGCGAATTCGCGGTAGACGGCCGGATATTCGTCCCGCAGCAACGACGGCTCCGCGAAGAACACCTCGGAGAGCACCGCAAAGAACTCGCCGGGATTTTCCGCGGCATACGGATCGATCGCCGTATCGTCTCCACGGTCGACGCGGCTGCTGAAATCGCCGTAGGCCTCGTGCATGACCCGCTGCCAGGCGTTTCGCGCTTCGTGGTCCGGCAGCGGCGGGCAGCCGTTCGCCGCGCCGTCGTGCATGTCGATCTTGTGCGCGAACTCGTGGATGACGAGGTTCATTTGCGATTTGCCCCAGTCGGCCGACGCGGCGACGTCCCGCCACGACAGCACGACGGGGCCGCGCTGCATCGCCTCGCCGGCAAGTGCTGCATCCTGTCGATGCACGACGCCGTATTCGTCCTCGTATTCAAAGCCCGGTATGAATTCGCCCGGATACACGACCACGTTTTCGAAGCCGTCGTAGAGGGCGAGATCGAGATTCAGTACCGGCACGCACGCCTGGATCGCGATGATCGTACGCTGCAGCGGCGTCACGTCGTGCCCCTGCGCACCGACGATGCTCTTGGCGTCGAGGAACAGCACGACGAGGTCGCGCAGCCGCCTGCGTTCCCCGCCGGTGTAAATCGAGAGGAACGGCAGTGCGTCGCACGCCTCGCGCCACAACGAATCAGGCAACGCGGCGGTGCGGAGGATCCACCGCTCGCGCCAACGGCGCATCGCCTTCAACATTGGGAAATCGGTTGATCCGCTATTTTTCGTCGAGCGACTCGTCGGCATCCAGTCCAAGCGCCGGTCCGATGAGCTTTGCCGCTTCGGGCTCCGGCAGCGCGTCGACGGTGCGCAGGTGTCGCTCCAGCACGCGCCGCCGCACGCCCGCACGCTCGAGCTCCTCGCTCGCCTTGTCGATGCGCTCCTTAGTCTTCGCGAGGACTTCGCCAAACTTCGCGAACTCGGTCTTCACTGCGCCGAGCGTGCGCCAGACTTCGCTGGAGCGCTGCTCGATCGCAAGGGTACGAAAGCCCATCTGCAGGCTGTTCAACAGCGCGGCAAGGTTCATCGGACCGGTTACCAGCACGCGTGAATCGCGCTGCAGCACCTCGGCGAAACCCGCGCGCGCCATCATCTCTGCGTACAGCCCCTCGGTCGGCAGGAAGAGGATCGCGAAATCCGTCGTGTGCGGTGGATCGACGTACTTGTCGCGAATCACTTTGGCCTGCGTGCGCAGGAAATCCGCGAGCGCCTTGCGCGCGGCATCGGCCGCCGGCACGTCGGCGCGCTCGAGCGCGTCCTGCAACCGCTGCCAGTCTTCGAGCGGGAACTTGCAATCGATCGGCAACCAGCACGGCTTGCCATCGTCACCGCGCCCCGGCAGCTTGATCGCGTATTCCACGCGCTCGCCGCTGCCGCGCCGGGTCTCGACGTTGCGCTCGTATTGCTGCGCGGTGAGGATCTCGTCGAGCAACGACCCTAGTTGCACCTCGCCCCACGTGCCGCGCGACTTGACGTTCGTCAGCACTCGCTTCAGATCACCCACGCCGGTCGCCAGCGACTGCATTTCGCCGAGCCCCTTGTGCACCTGCTCGAGTCGCTCCGACACCTGCTTGAACGACGCGCCGAGCCGCTGCTCGAGCGTCGCCTGGAGTTTCTCGTCGACCGTCGAGCGCATCTGCTCGAGCTTCTGTGCGTTTTCAGCGCGCAGCAGGTCAAGCCGTTCCTCGAGCGTCTTGCGCAGCGCCTCCATCCGCGACTCGGACGACCGGGTCAGTTGCGAGAGCTGCTCGGCAAAACCCTTCAGCTGTTCCTGCTGCAGCGCGCTCATGCCGGTCAACTGCTGCGCGGTGCCTTGCTGCTGACGAGCGAGCGCACTGGCGAGTTCCTGTCGCAACGCCGCTCCGACCGTCGCCGCCTCGTTTCGGGCAGTTGCGAGATCGCCGCGAACATCGCGCTCGTGATCGGCAACGTCGCGCCCGAAGACTTCAAGCCGGCCGCGCAGTTCGGCGGCGTCGCGCGCCGCGGTATCGCGTTCGCGCGCAAGTCCCATCACGCGCACGAGCGTCATCGCCGCAAGCGCCGCGAGGATCGCGAAACCGATGACGACGCCGATCAGCAACGCCTCATTCATGACGGACGAGTTTAGCAGGCGGTATCAACCTTCCAGCGCAAGCACCGCAAAGCTTGCGAGCCAATGCGCGCCGACGAATTCGTCACTCACCAACCCGCGCCAGCCCGCGGCGAGGTGGCGCCACGCGGCGTCGCGCGCGACGGCAATGCGTGGATCGCCGGCAGGCAGCGCCGCGGCGATGCCACGGAAGCACCAGGCGCGCGAAAGATTCAGTCCGTCGAGGTGCACGAGTTGCGGGTCGCCGCGATCGACCACGTCCGCGGGCTCGAACAGCGCTGCCGGCGTGCGATGGACGAATACCGGCAGCAGTGCGCCGAGCCATTCCGCAAAAGCCTGCCGATCGAGAATGCGCCGCATCAGTTCCGCCTCGATCAACGTCGGCGAAAGGAAGTCGACACCGGACGGCTCCCACCGCGCCGGCGCATCGCGATCCGCCGCATACCACTCGCGCGCCTTCGCGACACAGGTGTCCGCAAGCGTGTCGTCGTTGGCGATGCGCGCGTAATCGAGCGCGAACGCGAGTGCGAACGCACTGTTCGCATGAAGACCATACCGGAACGGATAGCGAACTCGCGGCAGGAAATCGACGTAGCGCGCAGCGTAAGCGTCGGCCAGCGGCCGCAACGCGCGCGACCAGCGCCTGCCATCGGCACCGGTGACGGCGCGCAACTCCGCTGCGAGCTTGAGCAACCACGCCCAGCCATAGGGGCGCTCGAACGAGCCGCTGTCCGCACGCGCGAGGTACGCGACTTCCACCGCGATCGCGTCGGACGCGAAATGACCGTCGAACAACGCGTCGATCGCAGGTTGATTCGGCAGGCCGGGAAAACGCCGGCGCAGCCGCGCAAGCAGCCAATGCATGTGCACGCACGAATGCCAGTCGTAGCTGCCGTGGAAGGCCGGATGCAGCAGGCGTGGCGCGACGGCGTCGGCGTCGGCCGCCATGACGTGATCGAGCTTGTGCGGATACTCGCGCCCGATATTCGCGAGTGCGAGCACGGCGAACCGTTCCGCCACGGTTGCGGTAAGCTCGGGAAGCATGTTCAGCGCGGGCATGGGGTCAGACACTAATTGCGCGATGCGCTTCCGCGCGTTCGGCGCAGTGCGCAGCACGGGGTCAGACACCAATCTCGCGATGCGCTTCACCGCGTTCGGCGCAGTGGAGCGCGAAATTGGTATCTGACCCCTTAAGCGGCTTCGCGGCTCGCGCGCTTCCGCTCGTGTTCCTTCAGATGCCGCTTGCGGATGCGGATGGATTTCGGCGTGATTTCGACCAGCTCGTCGTCGGCGATGAATTCGACCGCGTATTCGAGCGTCAGCGCGATCGGCGGCGTGAGCAGGATCGCGTCGTCCTTGCCGGAAGAGCGGACGTTCGTGAGCTGCTTGCCCTTGATCGGATTGACAACAAGGTCATTGTCGCGGCTGTGGATGCCGATCACCATGCCTTCGTAGAGCTTTTCGCCGGGCGACACGAACATGCGTCCGCGCTCCTGCAGCTTCCACAACGCGTAGGCGACCGCGTCGCCGTCTTCCTGCGAGATCAGCACGCCGTTGCGCCGGTCGGGAAGGTCGCCCTTCATTGGCGCGAAATCGTCGAACACGTGGCTCAGCAGGCCCGTCCCGCGCGTCAGGTTCATGAACTCGCCCTGGAATCCGATCAGCCCGCGCGCCGGGATCCGGTACTCGAGGCGCGCGCGTCCGAGTGCGTCGGACTCCATGTTCGTGAGTTCGCCGCGCCGCACGCCGAGCGCCTCCATCGCCGCACCCTGGTGCTGCGCTTCGACGTCGATCGAGAGCATCTCGTACGGCTCGCACGTCTGGCCGGCAATTTGCTTCAGCACGACGCGCGGCCGCGACACCGCGAGCTCGTAGCCTTCGCGGCGCATGTTCTCGAGCAGGATCGTCAGGTGCAGCTCGCCGCGGCCCGAGACGAGAAACGCATCGGTGTCGCCGGTGTCTTCGACACGCAGCGCCATGTTCGTCAGCAACTCGCGCGCGAGCCGGTCGCGCAGGTTCCGCGACGTGACGTACTTGCCTTCGCGACCCGCGAGCGGCGACGTGTTCACCTGGAAGTACATCGACAGCGTCGGCTCGTCGACCGAGATCGGCGGCAGCGCTTCCGGCAGCTCGACCGACGCCAGCGTCGTGCCGATCGTCAGGTCGTCGATGCCCGTCACGAGCACAATGTCGCCGGCGCCGGCGCGCTCGACGGGAACGCGGTTCAGCCCCTCGAACATGAATAGCTGGCCGACGCGTCCGCGCAGCGGATTTTCACCGTCGGCGAGCGGATGGTTGAGGATCGCGACTTCCTGTCCGGGAGCGAGGCTGCCTCGACGAATGCGACCGACGCCGAGACGTCCGACGTAGCTCGAATAGTCGAGCGCGCTGACCTGGAACTGCAGTGGCGCGTCGATTGCACCGGCCGGCGCGGGAACATGCGCGAGGATCGTGTCGAACAGCGGGCGCATGTCGCCCTCCTGCGCGCCGGACTTCGCGACGCTCACGTCGAGCGTCGACCAGCCATTGAGCGCCGATGCATAGACGACCGGAAAGTCGAGCTGCGCGTCGGTCGCCCCCAGTCGATCGAAGAGCTCGAACGTCTGGTTGACGACCCACTCGGGACGCGCACCGGGACGATCGATCTTGTTCACCACGACGATCGGCTGCAGACCCTGTGCAAGCGCCTTCATCGTCACGAAGCGCGTCTGCGGCATCGGTCCCTCGACGGCGTCGACCAGCAACAGCACGCCGTCGACCATGCCGAGCACGCGCTCGACTTCGCCCCCGAAGTCCGCGTGGCCCGGCGTGTCGACGATGTTGATATGGACGATTTTGTCGTTCTGGAGGTAACGGACCGCGCAGTTCTTGGAGAAAATCGTGATGCCGCGCTCGCGTTCGATGTCGTTGTTGTCCATCATCCGCTCGCCGACATGGAAGTGCTTGGCGAACGTTCCCGCCTGGACCAGCAGCTTGTCGACGAGCGTCGTCTTGCCGTGGTCGACGTGCGCGATGATCGCGATGTTGCGAAGGTCGTTGCGGGTGACGGGCATGGCAGATCTCGACGCCGTGTCAAATGCGCGCGGCAAAACAGTCGATTATAGCCCGCCGAGGCCCGTTCCCCGTCCGAAAATTTTGAAAAATCCGATGCTTAGGCTATAATGCTTCCTCGGGCGGCCGTTTCCGGTCACCGCCCATCCCGCCCAAGGGTCGAAGGCTTACGCGTTCGGCGCCGCAAGCGATCCCAGCAATCGACATTCCGCTGCCTGGACCGGAAACCGCCTTCGCGGTAGGCCGCGTACCAGGAGCATTGATGCATGCAACGAGCTTTGCCGAGCTCGGATTGCGCCCCGAGATTTTGCGGGCCGTGACCGAGTCCGGATACACCACGCCTACGCCCATTCAGGCGCAGGCGATCCCCGAAATCCTCGCCGGTCACGACATCATGGGCGGCGCCCAGACCGGCACCGGAAAGACTGCCGGCTTCGGCCTGCCGATCCTCCACAAGCTCATGCAATACGCGAACGCGAGTCCGTCGCCGGCGCGCCATGTCGTGCGGGCGCTGATCATCGCGCCGACTCGTGAACTCGCGATCCAGGTCGAGGAACAGATCAAGGAATACGGCAAGCACACGAACCTGCGGTCGACCTGCGTCTTCGGCGGCGTCGACATCCGCCAGCAGTTACCGATCGTGCGTGCCGGCGTCG
>JALYSS010000256.1 GCA_030854685.1 Pseudomonadota bacterium
TTCGGCCCCGGCAGTTATCCGAATCTGCCCGGAGCCCTGAACAACAGGGTATCGTCGGGTCGCCGGATTGCAAACAATTTCCCTTATAACGCGCCGCCGACCCGGGACTGTAAATAACGTCATTTCACCCATGCCGATCGTCGACGACATTGCCGGTTTGCAGCAGATCCTCGCGGCTTCCCGCACGCTGGCGGTGGTCGGACTTTCGGCGCAGTGGCATCGGCCGAGTTATTTCGCGGCCAAGTACATGCAGGATCACGGGTACCGCGTCATTCCGGTGAATCCGAGGTACACCGAGGTCCTGGGCGAGGTGAGTTACCCCAACCTGCGCTCGATCCCGGAACCCGTCGACCTCGTCGATTGCTTTCGCAAGTCGGAGGAGATTCCGGCGCTCGCCGATGATGCGATCGCGATCGGTGCGAAGGTCCTCTGGATGCAGCTCGGCATCGAAAGCGACGAGGCCGCGCAGCGCGCGCTCGCCGCCGGTCTGGACGTGGTGATGAACCGCTGCGTGAAGATCGAGCACGCGCGCATCCGCGGCGGCCTCAACTGGGCCGGCGTGAACACCGGCGTGATCTCGTCGCGGCGACCGGTCCTTCGCTGACCGTCTTACCGTCCGCAAACGCCGCATCGTCGTATGCAACGGGCCCGGGCCGAGCTAATGCGTTGCGGCGGACGCGGTCGCTATTTACGAGCGCCACGGCGTCGTGATCCGGGTTCTTCCATAATGACCCCTGCGCAGTGAGTCACCTCGCCCGTGGACCACGCATGCCCGATCACATATTCGGCTTTGACACGCTATGCCTGCACGCGGGGCAGATCCCCGATGCCCAAACGGGATCGCGCGCGTTGCCGATTTACCAGACGACGTCGTTCGTGTTCGACGACGCGGATCACGCCGCCGCGCTGTTCAATCTCCAGACATTCGGCAACGTCTATTCGCGGATCTCGAACCCCACGGTCGCCGCGCTGGAAGAGCGCGTCGCGGCGCTCGAAGGCGGACGAGCGGCGCTTGCGGCCGCTACCGGAATGGCCGCGCAAATGCTCGCGTTTCTCACGCTTGCACGCGCCGGCGATCACATCGTCGCCGCGCGGACGCTGTATGGCGGGTCGTATTCGCAGCTCGCGGTGACGTTCGCGCAGTTCGGCATCGACTCGACGTTCGTCGACGCCGACGATCCGGACAATTTCCGCCGCGCATTGAAGCCTTCGACGAAGTGTCTCTTCGCCGAAACCATCGGCAATCCGCAACTGAACGTGCCGGACCTGCGCGGGCTCGCGGACGTCGCGCACGAAGCGGGGGTGCCGCTCGTGATCGACAATACGTTGGCGTCTCCTTACCTGTGCCGCCCGTTCGAGCACGGCGCGGACATCATCGTTCATTCGCTGACCAAGTACCTCGGTGGTCACGGCACGACGATGGGCGGCATCGTCGTCGAATCGGGGAAGTTTCCCTGGGACAACGGCAACTTCCCGCAGATGACCGAGCCGTCGCGCGGCTACCACGGCGTGATCTTCCACGAGACCTTTGGCGACTTCGGCTTCACGATGAAGGCGCGGATGGAGACGATGCGCACGCTCGGGCCGACGTTGTCGCCACTATCCGCATTTCTGCTGATGCAAGGCATCGAGACGCTGCACCTGCGCATGCCGCGCCATTGCGAATCGGCGCTTGCCGTCGCCGAATACCTGTCGCGGCATCCCGCGGTCGAATGGGTCAACTATCCGCTGCTGCCGGGCAGCGTGGGGCATGCGCAGGCGATGCGCTATTTGCCGCGCGGCGCGGGCGGCATCCTGACCTTCGGCGTCAAGGGCGGCGCCGCGGCCAGCGTGCGCTGCATCGAGGCCGTGCAGTTCCTCTCGCATCTCGCCAACGTCGGCGACGCGAAGACGCTGATCATTCATCCGGCATCGACGACGCATCGTCAGCTCGATGAAGACGAGCAGCGGGCAGCCGGCGTGTTGCCGGGGATGATCCGCCTGTCAGTCGGGCTCGAATCGCTGGACGACATCCTGTGGGACCTCGATCGGTCGCTGACGCAATCGCAACAATGAAGGGATTTGCCGCCATGAATGTTCATCTCGATCGGTCGCCCGGGACCGGGCAACCATGAATCGATACGCAGCAATCCCATGGCCGTTGGCCGCTCTCGTCCTCTGCATCGCGCTGCTTGGGCAGGAGCTGCTGCTGCGCTGGTTCGGCGCACAACCGTCGCTGTCCGAGGCCGTCTATCGTGTCGTCGTTATGACGCTCGGCATCGCGTCGCTCGCGTTGATCGTCCTGCCGCCGCGGCGCCCCGCCTATCTGCTGGGATTCCTCGTCTGCGCGGCGCTCATGGCGTGGGCGCTATGGCTGCAATACGGCGAAGGACTCGAGCCCTGTCCGTTGTGCATGTTTCAGCGCGTGTGCGTGTCCGCGGTCGGCATCGTGTTCCTGATCGCCGCGATTCACAATCCGCGTCGGACCGGTGCTGCCTTCTACGCGGTATTGACGCTGGTCGTGGCCGGCGCGGGCGCCGCATTCGCCGGGCGCCAGATCTGGCTGCAGGCGCTGCCGAAGGACCAGGTGCCGGCGTGCGGCATGGGGTTGAGCTACATGATGAACACGCTGCCGTTCGCGGACGTCGTGCGCAAGGTGCTCGAGGGCAGCGGCGAATGCGCGGAAAAAGGCTGGGTTCTGCTCGGCCTGTCGATCGCCGGGTGGTCATTCGTATTTTTCGCCAGCATGATCGTGGCGGCGATTGCGCTGGTCAGGCGTGACCAGTACGCCAACCCATAATTTTTCGCACATGCCAAGACGCGCACCCGCGCCCCGAGTGCGCGAAGCGAACCGCAGCCATAGCCCTCGCCATGGCGAGGATGAGCGACAAGGCAATCGGCGATGCGGGGTGCGTCGAACATAGCGAAACTTATGGGTTGGCGTACTAGCGTCACTGACCGAATACGGCCCGGGCGGGCGCGCGCTATTTCGTGAAAGCCGAACGCCACCGACGTCACTTCGGCGCCATTCGTATCGCGCCGTCGAGCCGGATCACTTCGCCGTTCAGCATGGGGTTCTCGATGATCTGACGGACGAGCGATGCGAATTCCGCGGGTTTGCCCAGGCGCTGCGGAAACGGCACCATCTTGCCGAGCGCGTCCTGTACTTCCGGCGTAAGGCTCGCCATCATCGGCGTCTCGAAAATGCCAGGTGCGATGGTCATCACGCGAATGCCCGAACGCGCGAGTTCACGCGCGATCGGCAACGTCATGCCGACGACACCCGCCTTCGACGCACTGTAGGCCGCCTGCCCGATCTGGCCGTCAAAGGCCGCGACCGATGCGGTGTTGACGATGACGCCGCGCTCGCCGCCTGCGTTCGGCGCATGCGTCGCCATCGCGTCCGCTGCCAGCCGGATCAGGTTGAAGGTGCCGATCAGGTTGATGTTGATCGCACGCACGAAGCTCGCGAGCGAATGCGGCCCTTCCCTGCCGACAATCTTCTCGCCGTGGACGATGCCCGCGCAGTTGACGAGTCCGTGCACGGCGCCGAACGCATCGAGCGCGGCTGCGACCGCCGCTTTGCCGCTCGCTTCGTCGGTGACGTCGGTGCGCTTGAATTTCGCCTCTGCACCGAGTTCGTCCGCCAGTTCGCGACCGTCGTCTTCTTTGAGATCGGCAATGACGACGCAACCGCCGCCTTCGACAATCATCCGTGCGGTGGCCGCGCCCAATCCCGATGCGCCGCCGGTGACGATGAATACGCTTCCCCGGAGATCCATTTCCGCCGTGCCTCGTTATGTGGTGGCGTTCGTCGACGTGGCTTTCACGACCGAGAGCGCCGTCGCGATCAACCCCGCGACATCGGCGACGTTCGCGGGAAGTATCACGGTGTTCGTCGTCCTGGCGAGGTTGCCGAACTGCGCGATGTACTGCTCCGCGACTTTCAGGTTGACCGCGCTGGTGCCGCCGGGCCCTGCGATCGCCTCGGCGACTTGGCGAATCGCCTTGGCGTTGGCTTCGGCGATGGCCAGAATCGCCGCCGCCTGACCCTGCGCATTGTTGATCTCCGCCTGCTTTTCGCCTTCGGATTTCGCAATCGCCGCCTCGCGAGCGCCCTGCGCGATGTTGATCTGTTCCTGCCGCTTGCCTTCGGACGTCGCAATGACGGCGCGCTTTTCACGCTCGGCGGTAATCTGCGCCTGCATCGCTCGCAGGATTTCGGCCGGCGGCGTCAAGTCCTTGATCTCGTAACGCAGCACCTTCACGCCCCAGTTGGGTGCCGCATCGTCGAGCGCCGACACGACGGCCGTATTGATCTGGTCGCGCTCCTCGAAAGTGCGATCGAGTTCCATGCGGCCGATGACACTGCGCAGCGTCGTCTGCGCGAGCTGCGTGATCGCGACGATGTAGTTCGTCGAGCCGTACGAAGCGAGCCGCGGATCGGTTACCTGGTAATAGAGGATGCCGTCGACGTGAAGCTGCGTGTTGTCCTTGGTGATGCAAACCTGCGGTGCCACGTCGAGCGGCGTTTCCCGCAGGTCGTGACGATACGCGATGCGATCGACGAACGGGACGACGAAGTTGAGCCCCGGCTCAAGCACGCCGTGGAATCGTCCGAGCCGCTCGAGGACCCACGCCCGTTGTTGCGGCACGACGCGGATCGCCTTGACGACACCGATCAGGACGACGATGAAGATTGCCAGCGTGGTGATCGAAAATCCGGCTTGCATGGATCTCTCCCCCTTGGTCGCGAACTCTTGCCGCTTCCGTGGTCATGGCCGCGCGGCCGCCAGTACGAGTGTCGAGCCGCGCGTGGCGACAATGTACATCCTGCGTTGCCTTGGCGTTTCGGCGGATGCGAGGACGCCGTCCCAGTGCGTGCCGCGATAGACGACTCGCGCCGTACCGTCCGCACGCCACGACTCGACGTGCACGCTCTGGCCGATGTCGAGGCCCGGCAACAGCGGCGGCTCGCCGCGTCGTCGTCGCCAGCGATGCGCGATCATCGTGCCGATGACTGCAAGAACGCCCGCCGTCAACAATTGCAGCGGCGTCGACGCGCCCCCCAACGCCGCGACACCGCCGAACGCGAACGCGATGCCCACGGCGACCAGATAAAACGTGCCGGTGACGAGCTCCGCGCCGATCAGGAGTGTGGCGAGAATCCACCAGAGCCAGTAGTCGGTCATGTCATCCCATTGTTTTTACCGCGACGAGTCCCAAGCATAAAACATTCACTCCCGCGACGTCGCGGCGGACGCGAGCGCTGGCGAACGCGTTTCCGAAAGCGCGGACTCGGTGCGATGACATCGCGTTTCGGGTATAATTTATCGTTTGTTATCAAAAGGTTTTGCGCGGACTTGCTACGCCGCGACACCCCGAAACAAGGGAAACGATGCCGATCTACGAATATCGATGCGCGTCCTGCGGCCACGAGGTCGAGACGCTGCAAAAACTCTCCGACGCGCCATTGAGCGTTTGTCCGGCCTGCCACAAGGCCGAACTCAAGAAGCAGGTCTCCGCAGCCGGTTTTCAGTTGAAGGGCTCCGGCTGGTACGTGACCGATTTTCGCAACAGCGGCGCGAAGCAACCGGCGAAGGACAAATCCGCGAACGCCGAAGCCAAAGCCGGCGGCGGCGGCGAGGCGAAACCGGAAGTGAAATCGAGCGAGAGCAGCGGCGGCGAAACAAAGACGACGACGACGCAGACGCACTCATCGGACGGCGCCAGCGAATCGAAGTCGACCGCCACCACCACCGCCACCACGACGTCCGGTGACAAGACCTGAACGCGTGCGACGATGAGGCGCTACCTGATCGCAGGCCTGGTCGTCTGGGTGCCGCTCGGCATCACGCTCTGGGTTCTGCATTTCCTGCTGACCTCGCTCGACCAGATCCTGCTCGTGCTGCCCGAGGCCGCGCAACCGCGCGCGTTGTTCGGCTTCGACATTCCGGGCCTCGGCGTGGTGGTCGCGTTCCTCATCCTGTTCATCACGGGCGTCATCGCGGCCAACTTTTTCGGCCTACGATTGATTCGAGCGTGGGAATCGATACTTGGCCGCATACCCTTCGTGAAGTCGATCTATTCGTCGGTCAAGCAGGTGAGCGACACGCTGCTGTCCGACAAGGGGCAGGCGTTTCGCAAGGCGCTGCTGGTCGAGTTTCCACGGCCGGGTAGCTGGACCATCGCATTCCAGACCGGCACGCCCGCCGCCGCGGTCGCGCCGTTCCTGCCGGGCGATCACATCAGCGTCTACGTGCCGACGACGCCGAATCCGACCGGCGGCTACTTCCTGATGTTGCCGCGCGCGCAGGTGCGCGAACTCGACATGACGGTCGACGAGGCGCTGAAGTACATCATCTCCATGGGCGTTGTCGCGCCCCGCGCGCACTCGCAGCCCGTGCGCGGTGAACCGGCGGGAACGAGCGGCTATGCCGCCCCAACTACCCGCTCGCCTTCCGAAATCCGAAACTGATCGCGCGGGGATCGCGGGCCGGCGATGCGCCGGCGTCCGCGCCGCTGTGCTGCAGGAAACGCTCCAGAGTCCGCCGGAGGCCGATTTGAAACGCACCGACTATTGCGGCCGCATCGACCGCCGCTACCTGGGACAGACCGTTACCCTCATGGGATGGGTGCACCGGCGGCGCGATCACGGCGGCGTCATCTTCATTGACCTGCGCGATCGCGAAGGCATCGTGCAGATCGTCTGCGATCCCGATCGTGCGGCGACGTTCGCAACTGCGGAAAAGCTGCGAAGCGAATACTGCATCGCGGTGACAGGCCGCGTCCGCCCGCGGCCCGAGGGCACGGTCAATCCGAATCTCGCGTCGGGCGAAATCGAAGTGCTGGCCGATACGATCGAGATCCTCAATGCATCGGCGACACCGCCGTTTCCACTCGACGACGAGAATCTTTCCGAGAGTGTTCGTCTCACGCACCGCGTCCTCGACCTGCGGCGCCCGGAGATGCAGAACAATCTGATGCTGCGCTATCGGGCCGCGATGGCGGCGCGCAAGTATCTCGATGCACAGGGCTTCGTCGACATCGAAACGCCGGTGCTCTACAAGTCGACACCCGAGGGTGCGCGCGAATTCCTCGTGCCGTCGCGGATGCACCACGGCCTGTTCTACGCGCTGCCGCAGTCGCCGCAGCTCTTCAAGCAGATGCTGATGATCGCGGGGTTCGATCGCTATTACCAGATCGTCAAGTGCTTCCGCGACGAGGACCTTCGCGCCGATCGGCAGCCGGAGTTCACGCAAATCGACATCGAGACATCGTTCCTGGACGAGCTCGAAATCCGGGAAATGATGGAAGCGCTCGTCCGCGTGATGTTCCGCGAGGCGATGAACGTCGAGTTGCCGAATCCGTTCACGATCATGACGTACGACGACGCAGTGCGCGACTACGGCTCGGACAAGCCCGACTTGCGCATCCCGCTCAAGCTCACCGAGCTCACCGACGTGATGCGCGGCGTCGACTTCAAGGTGTTCCGCGCGGCCGCCGATCTGCCCAACGGGCGCGTCGCTGCATTGCGCGTGCCGGCCGGCGGCACACTCACGCGCAAGGAGATCGATGACTACACAGCGCTCGCGACGATCTACGGCGCGAAAGGGCTCGCGTACATCAAGGTCAACGACGCGGCGAAGCCGAACGGGGAAGGCCTGCAATCGCCGATCGTCAAGTTCATGGGACCCGATGTGTTGCGAACCATTCTGGAACGCACCTATGCAGGCTCGGGTGACCTGATTTTCTTTTGCGCCGATCGCGCGAAGATCGTCAACGACACGCTCGGCGCGTTACGCGCGCGCATCGGTCATGACCGTGGTCTCTTCGAGGCGGGCTGGAAACCGCTGTGGGTCGTCGACTTTCCGATGTTCGAGCAGGACGACGCCACCGGTGCCTGGGTCGCTCGGCATCACCCGTTCACCGCGCCGAAGGACGAGCACGAGGAACGCTTTACCACCGATCGGGCACATGCACTGGCTAAAGCCTATGACGTCGTGCTGAACGGATGGGAAATCGGCGGCGGCTCCGTACGCATTCATCGGCCCGACGTGCAGGCGCGTGTGTTCGAAGCGCTCGGCATCAGCGTCGACGACCAGCGTCGCAAGTTCGGCTTCCTGCTCGATGCGCTGCAATACGGTGCACCACCGCACGGCGGGATTGCATTCGGACTGGATCGCATCGTGACGCTCATGTGCGGCGCCGAATCGATTCGTGATGTCATCGCATTCCCCAAGACGCAGCGCGGGCAGGATCTGCTCGTCGACGCGCCCGCACCGGCGACCGAACAGCAATTGCGCGATCTGCATATCCGCGTTCGGTCCACCGATACGGCGAAGCCCGCGGACTGAGCGAGCTTGTCGTTACGCGCGACGCCGCGGCGTGCGTCGGCGGGCACCCGCGATCGCGCGTGAACCGTTGGATGCAGAACGCGTTACACTTTGCGGCATGAATCGGTGCTCGCCCCGTCACGGCGTCATGTGCGCGGCAATCCTCGCGCTCTTCAGCCTCTTGTCGGTCGCGTCGGTCGCGCCCGCCCTCGCGCGCGAACACTTCACCGAGCGCAACGAGATCGCGGCTGCAAGCCTTCCGCACGAAGCGCGCGAAGTGCTGGTGCGCATTCGCGCCGACGGCCCGTTCCGGTTCGAACGCGACGGCGTGGCGTTCGGCAATCGCGAGCACTCGCTGCCGCCGCGCGAGCGGGGCTTCTATCACGAGTACACCGTCGTCACGCCGGGCCTGCGCACGCGCGGCGCGCGGCGCATCGTCTGTGGAGGGCCGCGACGGACCCCTGAAGTATGCTATTACAGCGACGATCACTACGCGACGTTCAGAAGGATCCGCGAATGAAACTGCCGGCCTTGAGCGACTTCGACGAAGCATGCGTGCTCGAGTATCACGGGCACCCCGAGGCTGTCGAGGCCGCGGCGAGCCATGCGAAGCTGCGCTACCTGAACGTTGATCTTTCGCATGCGGACGACAAGGCGACGCTGTTCGCGGCACTGTCGAAGGGACTCGAGTTGCCGGAGTATTTCGGCAACAACTTCGACGCCCTCGCCGATTCGCTCGAGGACCGCGACTGGCTCGGCAAAGCCGGCTGCGCCATTCGCCTCGGACACGCGGCGCATTACCGCAAGACGCACCCGAACGACTGGGGCACGCTCGAGGAGATTTTCTCGGAAGCCTCGACGTTCTGGCGCGAGCGCCATCTGCCGTTCTGGGTGCTCGTGAGCTAGTACGCCAACCCAATGAGTTTCACTATGCTCGACGCGCCCCACATCGCCGATTGCCTTGTCGCTCATCCTCGCGATGGCTATGGCTATGGCTGCGGTTCGCTTCGCGCACTCGGCGCGCGGATGCGCGTCTTGGCATGTACCCAAACTTTTGGGTTGGCGTACTGATGCCGGTGGAACCGGTCGCGTCGCCGTTGCGTTACAAGCAGCCGGTATCGGTCCTCGTCATCGTTTATACGACCAACCTGCACGTACTGCTCCTCGAGCGCGCCGATTTTTCGGATCACTGGCAATCGGTGACCGGCAGTCGCGACCAGGATGAAAATCTTCCGGCGACCGCGCGGCGGGAGTTGCTCGAGGAAACGGCCATCGACGCAGACGCCTACGGCGGACCCGTCGACTGGCAATTGACGCAGGAATACGAGATCTTTCCGCAGTGGCGGCATCGCTATGCGCCGGGAACGACGCGCAATACCGAGCATGTGTTTTCGCTCGATGTTCGCGAGCCCGTACCCGTACAGCTTTCCGCGCGCGAGCATTTGCGGCATGTGTGGTTGCCGTGGCAGGCGGCCGCCGAGCGTTGCTTCTCGTGGACGAACCGCGATGCGATTCTCGCGTTGCCTGCGCGCATACGGGCGTCGCCGGAACGTGAAGCGGGAACGTTGAGGAAGTCGTGATGCTGATCCGGATACGAACGGCCAGCCTCGCTGCACTGTCATGCGTTGCCGCGTTCTGCGCGAGCGCACAGACGCTGATCGAATCGGCGCCGACACCCCAGCCGGTCATCACGATCACCGCGTCGGCGTCCAACGACGTCGCCAACGATCGCATGCACGCTTTCCTGCGCGCCGAGGCGGACAACGCCGATGCCGTCCAGGCGGCGAGCGACGTCAATGCGCGCGTGGCGCGCGCACTGTCCCGCGCGAAATCCGTCGTCGGCGTCGAGGCCTCGAGCGCCGGTTACAGCTCGTATCAGATTTCAGAACCCAATCGCGCGATGCGCTGGCGCGTGTCACAGACGGTGGCGTTGGAGAGCGCCGACTTTGTCGCGCTGTCCGCGCTGGTCTCGAAGCTGCAAGGCAGCGATGGACTGCTGCTGTCGGGCCTCGGCTTCTCCGTAAGCTCCGCGGCGCGCCGGGCGACAGAGGACGCGCTGATGCAGCAGGCCGTCCGCAGCTGGCAGCAGCGCGCGCAGAACGCCTCGCAGGCGTTTGGCGCCGGCGGCTGGCGCGCCGGGCGCGTCACAATCCAGACGAACGATTACGGAAGGCCGCAGCCGATGCTGAAGGCCGCGGGCATGGTTGCGGCGAGCGCTGCTCCGGTGAGTGTCGAAGGCGGGACGAGCGAAGTCACGGTGACCGTCAGCGGAGAAGCCATTCTCGATACGGTGCGCGCTGCCCGTTGACGACTTAGAATCGGGCGCAGCGGGCGTCAAGCGGCGCCCTCGATCCAGGACAATAACAATGGAACTCGATCCGGTCGTGCTTTCGCGCCTGCAGTTCGCGTTCGTGATTGCGTTTCACATCCTGTTGCCCGCGTTCACCGTCGGGCTCGCGTCGTTCATCGTGCTGCTCGAGGGCCTGCACCTCGTCAAGCGCGATCCGGTGTATCTGCGGCTGTCGGTGTTCTGGACGCGCATTTTCGCCGTGTCCTTCGGCATGGGCGTCGTCTCGGGCATCGTCATGCCGTTCCAGTTCGGCACCAACTGGAGCCGCTATACCGACGCGACCGGCAATGTCCTCGGTCCGCTGTTCGCGTACGAAGGCATCGTCGCCTTCTTTCTCGAGGCGGGCTTCCTCGGCATCCTGCTGTTCGGCCGCAAGCGCGTGCCACCCGTCGCACATTTCTTTGCAGCCGTAATGGTGGCAGCCGGCACGTTGTTTTCGTCGTTCTGGATACTCGCCGCCAACAGCTGGATGCAGACACCCGCCGGCTACGAAATCATCGACGGACGATTCGTGCCGGCAGACTGGCTCGCCGTGATTTTCAATCCGTCTTTTCCGTACCGTCTCGTGCACACGGTGACGGGCTTCTTCCTCACGACCGCGTTCGCCGTGCTGGGTGTCTCGGCATGGCACGTGAAGCGCGGAAGCCATGTGGCCGAGTCGCAGACGGTGTTGGGAATGACGGTCGTTTTCATCGCGATTTTCGTACCGGTCCAGATCATCGTCGGCGACCTGCACGGCACCAACACCTGGCATCATCAACCCGTAAAGCTCGCCGCCATGGAAGGGTTGTGGGACACGCAATCGCACGCGCCTGCCGTGCTGTTCGCGATTCCCGACGAGCAGGCCGAGCGAAATCGCGCCGAGATCTCGATTCCGACGCTCGCAAGCTATTACCTCGGGCATTCCGCCGACACGGTCGTCAAGGGGCTGAAGGAAGCCCTCCCCGCGGACCGTCCGCCGGTCGCGCCGGTCTTCTTCGCATTCCGGATCATGGTCGGCATCGGGGTGTTGATGCTGGCGACTGCGTATTGGGGATTGTGGCTGCGATGGCGCGGGCGGCTCTTTACCTCTCGCGCGTATCAGAACGCGTGCCTCGTGATGCTTCCGGCGGGCTTCATTGCCGTCATCGCCGGATTCACCGTGACGGAGGTCGGACGTCAACCCTGGGTCGTGTACGGATTGATGCGAACCCGCGACGCGGTGTCGCCATCGCTGACCGGCTCGGATGTGCTGATCTCGATCGCGCTGTACATTCTCGTGTACCTCGTTGTGTTTGGCGCGGGGATTTTTTACATGGTCCGACTGGCGCGCGCAGGCCCACCCGACCAAGTCGACGTGCGGGAGCCGAAGCTTGGCGAGCGTCCCGCGCGCCCGCTCTCGGGCGCCGACGCGAACGCATAACCGGAGACGCGCCATGCATCTCGACCTCGTTCCGGTGTGGACCGTCATTCTCGGCGTCGGCGTCTTCATGTACGTGCTGCTCGACGGCTTCGATCTCGGCGTCGGCATCCTCTCCCCGATGGCGCACGACGACGACACGCGAACGCTGATGATGAACACCGTCGCGCCGATCTGGGACGGCAACGAGACGTGGCTGATCCTCGGCAGCATGGGCCTCCTCGCCGCGTTTCCGCTCGCGTTCGCGATCATCATCCCGGCACTCTACTTTCCGATACTGCTGATGCTGCTCGGGCTGATCTTCCGCGGCGTCGCGTTCGAGTTCCGTCTGAAGAAGACGAGTCACCGCCGCTTCTGGGGTCTGGCATTCTTCGGCGGCTCGGCGGTCGCGACGTTCTTCCAGGGCGTGGTGCTCGGCATGTATGTCCTGGGATTCACCGTGACCGGCCGCGTGTTCTCGGGCACGAGCTTCGACTGGGTGCAGCCATTTCCGCTGGCGACCGGCGTGGGCCTGCTCTTCGGCTATTCGCTGCTGGGTGCGACGTGGCTGGTGATGAAAACCGAGGGTGAGCTCCAGCGATGGGCGCGGCGGCGGGCAACCATCGCGCTTTATGGCGTGTTCGCATTCATCGCCATGGTGAGCATCTGGACGCCACTTCTGCATCGGCAAATCGCCGACCGGTGGTTCAGCGTTCCGAACATATTTTATTTCGCGATCGTTCCGATCGTCACCGCGGCCATCGCATGGGCCACCTGGCGCGCGCTACGACGTGACGCGGACTACGCGCCATTCATCGGCGCGATGGGCCTGTTCGCGATGTGCTACCTCGGCCTCGGCATCAGCCTGTTTCCGTATGTCGTCCCGTACGTATTCACGCTATGGGACGCGGCGGCCGTGCCGTCGACGCAGATGTTCCTGCTGATCGGCACGCTGTTCCTGCTGCCGATAATCTTCATGTACATCGGGTGGTCGTATTACGTGTTCCGCGGAAAGGTGACGGCGGACGTCGGGTATCACGAGTACGCCAACCCATAAGTTTGCGTACATGCCAAGATGCGCATCCGCGCGCCGAGTGCGCGAAGCGAACCGCAGACGTAGCCATCGCTATGGCGAGGATGAGCGACAAGGCAATCGGCGATGCGGGGCGCGTCGAACATAGCGAAACTTATGGGTTGGCGTACCAGGGTCAGACTCGACTGTCGTTGGACCTTGCAAGAGAAGGCCGGGTAGAGAAGTCGAGTCTGACCCTCATGAGAGTCTGACCCTGGTTTTCTTCCGATGGGTCGGCCACCTGAAATGGCGGCCGACCCTGGGAAAATCGAGTCTGACCTTACGCCGCCGGTGTCGACTCCGCCGGCTGGTTCTGCTTCGCGTCGTCTTCCGCCGCAGCCTTCATCGACAGCCGCACGCGACCTTTCTCGTCCGCTTCGAGCACCTTCACGCGCACGACCTGGCCTTCCTTCAGATAGTCGGAGACCTGGTTGACGCGCTCCCTGGCGATCTGCGAGATATGCAGCAAACCGTCCTTGCCGGGAAGCAGTTGCACGATCGCGCCGAAATCGAGCAGGCGCAGGATCGGTCCCTCGTAGATCCTGCCGACTTCGACTTCGGCGGTGATCGCCTCGATCCGCTTGCGCGCGACATTGCACGCGTCGGCGTTGACCGACGCGATCGTGATCGAGCCGTCATCCTTGATGTCGATCGTCGTGCCGGTCTCTTCGGTAAGCGCGCGAATGACGGCGCCGCCCTTGCCGATGACGTCGCGGATCTTCTCGGGATTGATCTTGAACGTCATCATCCGCGGCGCATGCTGCGAAACCTCGGTTCGCGCGTGCGGCACCGCATCCTGCATGAGCTTCAGGATGTGTAGCCGGCCGTCGCGCGCCTGCGCGAGCGCCACCGCCATGATTTCCTTCGTGATGCCCTGGATCTTGATGTCCATCTGCAGTGCGGTGATGCCGCGATCGGTGCCGGCGACCTTGAAATCCATGTCGCCCAGGTGATCCTCGTCGCCGAGGATGTCCGTCAGTACCGCGAAACGGTTGCCGTCCTTGATCAGTCCCATCGCGATGCCCGCGACGTGCGCCTTCGTCGGTACGCCGGCGTCCATCAGCGCAAGGCTCGCGCCGCATACCGATGCCATCGACGAGCTGCCATTGGATTCGGTGATTTCCGAAACCACGCGCAACGAGTACGCGAACTCCTCGGCCGTCGGCAGCACCGCGATCAGCGCGCGCTTCGCGAGCCGGCCGTGGCCGATTTCGCGACGCTTCGGCGATCCGACGCGGCCGGTTTCACCGGTGGCGTACGGCGGCATGTTGTAGTGGAACATGAAGCGATCGCGATATTCGCCCATCAGCGCATCGACGATCTGCTCGTCGCGCGCCGTTCCGAGCGTGGCAACGACCATCGCCTGCGTTTCGCCGCGCGTGAACAGCGCCGATCCGTGCGTTCGCGGCAGCACGCCGCTGCGAATCGCGATCGGCCGCACGGTGCGCGTATCGCGGCCGTCGATACGCGGATCGCCGGCGAGGATCTGCTCGCGGACGATCTTCGCCTCGAGGTCGAACAGCACGTTCCCGACGTGCCGGCGTGCGTCCGGTGGCGCATCGGCAGCGACGCATTCCGCCTCGACCTTCGCCGCGATTTCCCGGATGCGTTGCGTGCGCGCCTGCTTCGACCGGATCCGGTACGCTTCGCGCAAGTCCGATTCGGCGGCCGCGGCAACGCGTGCGGTCAGCGCTTCGTCCTTCGCCGGCGGCTGCCAGTCCGACAGCGGCTTGCCGCCTTCCTCGACGAGCTGGTGAATCAATTCGATCACCGCCTGTTGCTGCTGGTGGCCGAACACGACCGCGCCGAGCATGACTTCCTCGGGCAGCTCGTGCGCTTCGGATTCGACCATCAGAACGGCGGCTTCCGTGCCGGCGACGACGAGGTTGAGCTGCGATTTCTCGAGCTGCGACTTCGTCGGGTTCAGAATGTACTGGCCGTCCGCATAACCGACGCGCGCCGCGCCGATCGGACCGTTGAACGGGAGGCCGGACAACGACACCGCCGCTGACGCACCGACCAGTGCCGGAATGTCGGGATCAACTTCGGGGTCGACCGAAAGTACCGTTGCGACGATCTGCACGTCGTTGTAGAGGCCGTCCGGAAAGAGCGGGCGCAGAGGCCGATCGATCAGACGCGACGTCAGCGTTTCCTTTTCTGACGGGCGCCCTTCACGCTTGAAGAATCCGCCGGGAATCTTGCCGGCGGCGTAAGTCTTTTCCTGGTAATCGACGGTCAGCGGGAAAAAATCCTGACCGGGCTTCGGTTGCTTCGCCATGACACAGCTGACCAGCACGACGCTGTCGCCGAGACTGGCGACGACGGCGCCGTTGGCCTGGCGCGCGATTTCGCCCGTTTCCAACGTCAGCGAGTGACTGCCGTAGGCGATCGACTTCTTGATGGGGTTCGACACAATGTCCTCGCAATTCGAAAATGACAATGGCCGCGCTTGACGACGCGGCCATTGCGATGGGACTTCAGACGGGCGGCAGCGGTGACTGCCTCGATTGCCCGCGGCGCGTGCGGATTTCCATCAACGCGATTCTGGCCACTCGGCGCGATTCGACGGCGATGATGCAACGATCCGATGCTACTTGCGCAGGCCGAGCTTTTCGATCAGCGATCGATAACTGTCGGTGTTGCGCGACTTCAGGTAATCGAGAAGCTTGCGCCGGCGGGACACCATCCGCAACAGACCGCGGCGCGAGTGATGATCCTTGACGTTGGCCTTGAAGTGATCATTCAGTCCGTTAATGCGGGCGGTCAGCAGCGCGACCTGGACTTCCGGGGAGCCGGTGTCGCCCTGCGCACGCTGGTTATCGGCGATGACCTTCGCCTTTTCTGTAACCGTAACGGTCATGTGCATTCCTTCTTCGCTCGTTCCACTTTGGGCAAGAGGACGATTATAGCTTGTAAAGCGCCCGTTTCGAGAAGCGCTGGTGATGTCTAACGAACTCGACCGAGAGTGTGCCCAGGGGCTCGACGCAGGCGCCCGCCCTGCGCGATTTGTGGATTATTTGCAACAAAAAAGACCTGTCAAATCCATGACTTGCAATGCTCATGAACCACATCCCGGGCCACACGCCAGAAATTCGTTGCGCACTCCCCAAAAAAATTGCATTCTCCTCGTCGCTAACTGGTGGTCGCGTGCGTCCTAACAAGGGGGGATAAAAGTGACTCGATTGCTGCGAAATGCATTTCGTGGGGGGCGGTCTTGCGTCATCGCCGCCGTCGCGCTTGTCGGCATGGCTCCGTTGGCCGTGGAGGCAGGAAATCTCTGGTTGACCGGGCACGATGCGGAGCTTCACTGCGACGGTCCCGGAGGCGCCGGAACCCAATGCGCTTATTTCGGCATCGCCGTCAACTTCGTGCGCCAGGGCGCTCCGAACAAGGCGTTGCCGATCCTTGTTCTCGATTCGGGCTCGGAGGTCGCCAATTCGTTGAACGGAGCAGAAGCCAAGACGAAGAATACCGTCGAAGGCGCCGGCAGTGCCTTCGCGTTCACGGTCGTCGACCCGAGCACCCCGGCCTTCGCGACGACACCACTATCGACCGCGAATTGGAGCGCAATCATAATCGCCTCGGACAGCACGTGTGGCGGATGCGATAACAACCCTGCGGACACTACCGCCATCAATGCGCGCACCGCCGAAATTCAGGCGTTCTTCACGGCGGGCGGAGGTCTTCTGTATCTGGCGGGAGCGGAGAACCGCACTACGTTCTACGCGTCAGTGCCCATCCCGGCAACCGGTGTTGCCGTTTCGGCGCCGTTCACCGTGACGCCGGTCGGCGCGGGACTGGGTCTGACCACCGCCGACGCCAACTGCTGCGCGACGCACAATTCCTTCACGTTACCTGCACCTGGCAGTGCCCTTCAGGTCGCCGAGACCGATAGCGCGGGCAATGCTGAGACGCTGATCGCGGCGGGCGCCGTCATCTGCCCCGGCGGCATTTGCGGCGGCGGCGGCGGTACCCTCACGATCGTTCCCGTGCCGACGCTCAGCGAGTGGGCCATGATCGCCCTGACGGGCCTGTTGTTGTTCGCTGGGTTGATTCAGCTTCGGCGACGACGCCGATAGCCTGTCGCTCGTGCTTTTGGAAAAACCCCGCGCTTGCGGGGTTTTTCTTGGGACCGTCACCGTG
>JALYSS010000261.1 GCA_030854685.1 Pseudomonadota bacterium
GCGAAGGTGCGCACCGGCCGCGCGCATACCGGCCTGCTCGACCACATCCACGTCGATTACTACGGGACGTCGATGCCGCTTTCGCAGGTGGCGAACGTGACGCTCGCCGATCCCCGGACGATCGGCGTGCAACCGTGGGAAAAGAAAATGATCGCGGTCGTCGAAAAGGCGATCCGCGATTCGGATCTCGGTTTGAATCCCGCGACGTCCGGGGAGATGATTCGCGTGCCGATGCCGCCGCTCAGCGAGGAACGCCGCAAGGAGTTGATCAAGGTCGTGCACAAGGAGGCTGAAGCCGCTAAGATCGCGGTGCGCAACATCCGCCGCGATGCGAACGAGCACCTGAAGAAGCTCCTCAAGGACAAGGAGTGTTCCGAAGACGACGAGCGGCGCGCGCACGACGATCTGCAGAAGCTGACCGATCGGTTCGTCGCCGAAGTCGATCGCATGCTGCAAGCCAAAGAAGCCGACCTTCTGGCCATTTAGCCATTATCCGAAACCCACTTTCCGCGATGTTTGCCAGTTCCACCCGCGCCATCCCCGAGTTGCGGCATGTCCCGCGGCATGTCGCCATCATCATGGACGGCAACGGCCGCTGGGCCAACCGGCGGCTCCTCCCGCGCGTCGCGGGACATCGCAAGGGAGTCGAAGCCGTGCGTGCCTCGGTGAGCGCCGCGATCGCGCAGGGCGTTGAATACCTGACGCTCTTCGCGTTCTCGAGCGAGAACTGGCGCCGTCCCGCCGACGAAGTGTCGATCCTGATGGATCTTTTCGCGCGCGCGCTCGAGCAGGAGGTCGCGAAGCTCCACGCGAACGGCATTCGCTTCAAGGTGGTCGGTGACACGTCGCGGTTCGACCGGCGCATCCGCGATCTCGTCGTGGCGGGAGAAGTGCTGACGGCGAGCAACACGCGGCTCACGCTGACGGTCGCCGCGAACTATGGCGGTCGATGGGACATCGCGCAGGCCGCGCGGCGGTATTTCGTGGCACATCCCGATGCGCTCGTGAACGGCCGCACTTTCGTTCCGGAAGCGCTCGAGCCCTATCTCGCGATGGCGTACGCGCCCGAGCCCGATCTTTTCATCCGCACCGGGGGCGAAAAGCGCATATCGAATTTCCTCCTGTGGCAGCTCGCGTACTCCGAGCTGTATTTCACCGACATGCTGTGGCCGGATTTCAACGCAGCCGCGCTCGCGGCGGCGATCGAATCGTACGCGGCGCGCGAGCGCCGTTTCGGCCGCACTAGTGCGCAAGTGCAGTCGCAAATCGAGGCGCGGGCACAGGCGCAGGACGCGTGAGCGGCGGCGCGGTCACGCAGCCTGCAAGACCGGCCTTGACTTCCGCACTCGCCACGCGCGTTGTCACCGCCATCGTTCTCGTCGCGGCCGCACTCAGCGCACTGTTCCTGCTGCCACCTCCCGGATGGGGCATCGTCGTGCTGCTGATCGTCGTCACCGGCGCGTACGAATGGGCGAGGCTGATCGGTTTCGATGCGCGCGGGCGAAGATTTTTCGTCGCCGTCACGCTGCTCGCCGGGGCTGCGCTGTTGTGGATCATGGTCGGTCGTACCTGGACTCCCGGCGTCGTCATCGTCGCGTGCGGCGCCGCGACCGTCTTCTGGATCCTCGCCGGAATACCATCCGTCCTGACGCGGTGGCAGCCCGCGTCGCCGGTCGCGCTCGCGATCGCGGGCTTTATCGTGCTGCTCGGGGCCTTCGTCGCGATCGTCGCGTTGCAGGCGCACTCGCCCTGGCTCGCGCTTGCCGCGATGGCGACCGTCTGGATTGCCGATACGGCCGCGTATTTCGCCGGCCACCGCTTCGGCCGGCGGAAACTCGCGCCGCGGATCAGTCCGGGCAAGACATGGGAGGGTGCTTGCGGCGGTGTCGCGGCCGTCGCCGTGTACGCGCTCGCGTTGCTGCCGCTCGCAGCGCGCGCCGGATTCGCCGGGCCGATCGATGCGGCATCGATCGCCCTGTGGATCGCGTTCAGTGTCGCGCTCGCGGCGTTGTCGATCGTCGGCGATCTCTACGAATCGCTGCTGAAGCGCCGTGCCGGCGTGAAGGACAGCGGCGCTCTCTTGCCGGGGCACGGTGGCGTTCTCGATCGAACCGATGCGCTGCTCGCGGCGATGCCGCCGGTCGCGCTCGCCGCAATGGCATTTCTCACGAGACCGTGATCCGACGGACACTTTCGCTGCTTGGCGCGACGGGTTCGATCGGCGACTCGACGCTCGACGTCGTCGCGCGGCACCCCGATCGCTTTACCGTCGCGGCACTCGCCGCGCATCGCAATGGCGCGAAGCTTTTGACGCTCTGTCGCCGTTTCCGTCCCCGCGTTGCGGCACTCCACGACGTCGATGCCGCGCACGTACTCGCGCGCGCGCTCGCAGCCGAATCGATACCGACGTGCGTCGTCGCGGGCGCGGCGGGGCTGATCGAAGTCGCGTCGTTGCCGGATGTCGACACGGTGCTCGCGGCCATCGTCGGCGCCGCGGGGCTGCCGGCGACCCTCGCGGCGGCGCGCGCGGGCAAGCGCATCCTGCTCGCGAACAAGGAAGCGCTCGTGATTGGCGGCAGCCTGTTCATGGAAGCGGTCGACGCGGGTCGCGCGACGCTCCTGCCGATCGACAGCGAGCACAATGCCGTGCATCAGTGCCTGCCTTCCGCCTATGCTCGCCAGCCCGACGCCGCCGGCGTGCGACGCATTCTGCTGACGGCGTCCGGAGGGCCGTTCCATCGGCATCCCGACGTCGATTTCGATCGAGTGACGCCTGAGCAGGCGTGCGCGCATCCGAACTGGTCGATGGGCCGCAAGATCTCCGTCGACTCGGCGACGATGATGAACAAGGGCCTCGAAGTGATCGAGGCGCACTGGCTGTTCGGCATCGCGCCCTCGCGCATCGAAATTGTCGTGCATCCGCAAAGCATCGTCCATTCGCTGGTCGAATACGTCGACGGCTCGGTCCTCGCGCAGCTTTCGCATCCGGACATGCGGACACCCATCGCGCAGGCGCTGGGGGCGCCCGAACGACTGGCGAGCGGTGCGCCCGCGCTCGATCTCGCTCGACTCGCGATGCTCACGTTCGAGACGCCCGACCGGCGCCGGTTTCCGTGCATCGGCCTCGCCTACGACGCGCTCGCAGCGGATGCCGCTGCGCCAGTCGCGCTCAACGCCGCCAACGAAGTCGCCGTCGAAGCATTTCTGGCCGGGCGCGCCCGTTTTTCCGACATTGCGCGGACCTGCGGCACCGCGCTGGAGCGGCGCACCCGGCACCGGATCGAGACGCTCGACGATGCGCTCGCCGCCGACGCGGAGGCGCGCGACATCGCACGCATCGCGCTGGGTCTCAGGGTTCAGAAGTCAGAAGTCAGAAGTCAGAGTACCTGCCAATGATTGACGCGCTCTACAAGATCGTCGCGTTCGCCGTCACGCTCGGCGTGCTCGTCGTGTTCCACGAGCTCGGGCACTACGTCGTCGCGCGCCTGGCCGGCGTCAAGGTAGTGCGCTTTTCCGTGGGCTTCGGACGGATGATCTGGTCGCGTCGCTTCGGGCGCGACCGCACCGAGTGGGCGCTGTCGTCGATTCCGCTGGGCGGCTACGTGAAGATGGCGGACGAGCGCGAGGGACCGGTGGCCGCGAACGATCTGCCGCGCGCTTTCAATCGCCAATCGGTGTGGCGACGCATCGCCATCGTCGCGGCGGGTCCGATCGCGAATCTGCTGCTCGCGGCGTTGCTGTTCAGCGCAACATACGTCGCCGGCATTCCGGGACAGCGCGCGTTGCTCGCCGAGCCACCTGCGTCGAGCCCCGCCGCCGCCGCCGATGTGCGCGCGGGCGACCGCGTGGTGGCTGTCGACGCCGAGCCGGTTGACAGCTGGCAGGAACTGCGCTGGCGCGTCGTTCGCGCGCAGGGGCACGACACGCTGAACCTGACACTCACCCGCGATAATGGGTCGAGTGCTCCCTTCGAGCGCGAACTGTCGCTTGCCGCGATGGGCACGGAGGATTGGGAGGGCAATCCGCTGGCGACGCTTGGATTGCGGGCGGACCTGGGTGCGCCGATGGTCGACCAGGTATTGCCTGGCAAGCCAGCGGAACGCGCTGGCCTGCGTGACGGCGACCGTATCGTCGCCGTCGACGGCAAGCCGATGCGTTCGCCCGCCGACGTCGCCACGCTCACCAACGCGCATCCCGGTGCGACGCTCGTCTATCGCGTTCTGCGCGATGGCGCGACGTTCGAGCTGCCGATCACCGTGGAGGCGGTCGACCAGAACGGCCGTCGCGTGGGCCAGGCCGGCGTGCGGCTGCGCGTCGATCCGAAGGTCGCCGAGCGCTCGGCCGTCGTGGTTCGTTACGGCGTCGGCGAAGCTTTGGTACAGGGCGTGCGCAAGACCTGGGAGCTGTCGGCGTTCACCCTGCGCATGCTCGGGCGCATCGTCACCGGCGATGCATCGCTCAAGAACATCAGCGGCCCGCTGACGATGGCCGACATCGCGGGACAATCCGCGCAGGCCGGCCCATTGGTCTTCATCAGCTATCTCGCGCTGATCAGCATAAGTCTCGGCGTGCTGAACCTGTTGCCGGTGCCGTTACTGGATGGCGGACATTTACTGTATTATCTCGCCGAACTTATCAAAGGCAGTCCCGTATCCGACCGCGCATTCGAGGTCGGTCAGCGCATCGGAATGGCGATGCTTGCCGTCCTGATGGCCCTGGCACTTTTCAATGACGTTTCCCGCCTGTTCTGACCGCATCCGGTTAAAGCGCGCGCGCGCGCCTGTCTGCGCGCTGCTTGCCGGTCTCGTCGCGTCATCATTGACGTGCGCTGCGTTCGCCGTCGAGCCGTTCGTCGTGCACGACATCCGTGTCGAAGGCGTCCAGCGCACCGAGGCCGGGACGATCTTCAGCTACCTGCCGATCAAGGTGGGCGACCGCGTCACCGACGAGAAGATCTCCGACGCGGTAAAAGCGCTCTACGCGACCGGCTTCTTCCGCGACGTGCGGCTCGAGGCACAGGGCGACGTGCTGATCGTCGCCGTGCAGGAGCGCCCGACGATCAGCTCGCTCACGTTCGTGGGCAACAAGGAGTTCGACACCGACACGATCAAGAAGGCGCTGAAGGACGTCGGCATCGCCGAAGCGCGCATCTTCGACCGTTCCGCGCTCGACCGCTCCGAGCAGGAGCTGAAGCGCCAGTACATCACGCGCGGGAAGTACGCTGCGAGCATCCAGACGACGGTCACGCCGCAGGAGCGCAACCGGGTCGCGATCAACTTCACGATCGTCGAAGGCGAGTCGGCGAAGATCACGCGGATCAACATCGTCGGCGCGAAGGCGTTCACCGAAAAGCAGCTGCTCTCCGAGATGACGCTGACGACGCCGGGCTGGCTCAGCTGGTA
>JALYSS010000273.1 GCA_030854685.1 Pseudomonadota bacterium
CCGCGTCATCCAGCGTCGCGCCTACGGCCTGCGCGACGAGGAATATCTGCGGCTGAAAGTTCTCACCTGCATGCTCCCGAAGCTCTAAAAAACCCTCAAAATCACCCACTCGATTCCGTGAAGACCCAGTGTTTCTCACACTGCGGTCAGGGCCTCCTCGATGTTCCGCATCGCGGGGGCCCGCTTCCCGGAAGGCCGCCGGGCGGTAATGGTGTTAGGCGGTTCTCGCGCTCCCGATCGCGACTATCTTCGCCGCCGTACCCGTCTCAAGCCGGGTCAGCTCGTCGGCGTACCAGTTCATCAGTCGACGACGCTCTGCAGCAAACTCGGCCTTGTTGTAGGCAAGGCGCACGTCGTTAGTCTCCTTGTGCGCGAGCGCGGCCTCGATCACGTCCGAGCGGTGCAAGCCGGATTCATTCGCGAGCGTGCTGAATAGCGACCGGAATCCGTGACCCGTCATGCGATCCTTGAACCCGAGTGCCGAGAGCGCGTACAGGATCGCGTTCTCGCTCGCTGGGCGGTCATCGCGCCGGGGGTGGGGAAATACCCATCGACCACGCGGCAAGGCCCGTAGGAGCGTCACCACGGCCGGCGCGAGCGGTACGCGATGCCTCCCTACCCGCCTTCATTCGTTTCGCCGGGATGAGCCAGTGTGGATCGTCACCGTCGAGCGTGAACTCATCCCACGTCGCGTAGCGAGCCTCGCCAGTGCGGCAGCCGGTCAGCGCCACGAACCACAGCAGCGATCGCGTCGTCGTCGTGCCGACGTACGAGCGCATGGCGCGCAGCAATTGCGGAACCTCCGCCACGGGTACGCAGGGGAAGCTCTCTTCCGGATTGGACTTGCGCGCCGCCTTGACCCGCTTGTTGATCTCGCGCTTTGCCGCGGCGACCGGGTTGGATGACAGCTTGTGCAGCAGGCCGGCGTACTCGAACACCGCATCCAGCCGTTGACGCACGCGTCGCGCCGTCTCGACCTTGCCATCGGCGAGCATGCCGCCTAGCAAGTCCAGGATGTTCGCCGGCTCGATCGTGCCGATGGGCTTGGCACTTAGCTTTGGATAGGCGTGGTCGCGTAGCGATTGCTCAACCTGGTCGGCGTGTGCCGGCGTCCAGTGCGAGCGCGTATCGGCGATCCATGCGTCGGCAACGGTCTTGAACGTCAACGCTTCCCGACCCGCAGCAGCCGCGGCCTGCGCTTTCTCAGCCTTGCGCGCCTTCGCCGCTGCCCGCGCTGCTGCCAGTGCGGCCCGCTCGGATTCCGTCGCCAATTCCCGTTGGGCCGCCGGGTCGAGCCCCGCGGCGATCAGGCCCTTTAGACGGTCCCGCTCCACCCGCGCAGCTTTCAATCCGATGTCGCCGCGCGCACCGCCGTATGACTCCAGGATCAGCGCTTGCACCTTCCCGCCGCGCTTGTACCGGAATTCGAACGACTTCGCGCCGGACGGGCGAATCAGGACGAACAGCGACCCGCCGTCATTCAACCGATAGGGCTTGGCACGCGGTCCTGCGGCATCGATTGCGAGGGGGTAAGCATGGCGTCCGCGGTAGTGATTTGCCGCTCATTTTGCGGCCTGAACGCCAGCACTTCGAATCCCCGATTCCGGCGTCACTACCTAAGACACTACCAGAAAGCCGGAACATATTGCAAGTCCTTGGCGGCCCTTGGATGTCACCAGACTTTTAGTGTCGTGACTACGGGACTGATTGTGAAACGATTTGGTCGGACGACCGGAAGTACTTGGACTTGCTCGGGCGTCCTTGGCGGTAGTGTCTTGGCGGAGACGCAGGGATTCGAACCCTGGATACAGGTTTTGGCCCGTATGCTCCCTTAGCAGGGGAGTGCCTTCGACCGCTCGGCCACGTCTCCGGTTGTTCGCCGGTATTTTCGATTTTACAGGTCGGCATCGGCATGCGTCCATCACCGGAACGCGTTGCCGAATCTCACGTCGCCTCCGGACCCTTTTCCAGCTCGAACGCCTTGTGCAGCACGCGCACCGCGAGCTCGAGATATTTCTCGTCGATCACGACCGCGATCTTGATCTCGGACGTCGAGATCATCTGGATATTGATGCCCTCGTCCGCGAGCGTCTTGAACATCTTCGACGCGAGTCCGACGTGCGAGCGCATGCCAATGCCGACGACGGACACCTTCGCGATCCGGTTGTCGCCGATGATCTCGCGCGCCTGGAAGCGCCCCTTCCCGCGTTCACCTTCCAGGACGTCGAACGCCTTCCGATACTCGTTGCGATTGACGGTGAAGGAGAAGTCCGTGTGGCCGGACGCACCGATGTTCTGCACGATCATGTCGACGTCGATGTTTGCCGCTGCGATCGGTCCAAGGATGCCGTACGCGATGCCCGGACGATCTTCGACGCCCATGATGGAAATCTTCGCCTCGTCGCGATTGAACGCGATGCCGGAAATGATTGCCTGCTCCATGTCCTCGTCTTCCTCGTAAGTGATCAGCGTCCCCGGCGAGGTGGTGTCCGGATCTTCCAGCGACGACAGGACGCGCACGCGCACCGAGTACTTGCCGGCGAACTCGACCGACCGGATCTGCAACACCTTCGAGCCCTGACTCGCGAGCTCGAGCATTTCCTCGAAGGTGATCTTGTCGAGACGTCGCGCTTCGGGAACGATCCGCGGATCGGTCGTGTAGACACCGTCGACATCGGTGTAGATCTGGCACTCGTCCGCTTTCAGCGCGGCGGCCAATGCAACGCCCGACGTATCGGAGCCGCCGCGGCCGAGGGTGGTCACGTTGCCGTTTCGGTCGACGCCCTGGAACCCTGCGACGACGACGATCGTGCCCTCGGAAAGGTCCTTTCGCACGCGTTCCTCGTCGATCTCGAGAATGCGCGCCTTCGTATGTGCGCTGTCGGTCAGGATCCGCACTTGCGCGCCAGTGTAGCTCCGCGCCTTCAGCCCGATCTCGTGCAGTGCGATCGCGAGGAGTCCGATCGTCACCTGCTCACCGGTGGCCGCGATGACGTCGACCTCGCGCGGTTCCGGGTTCTCGGAAACCTGCCTCGCGAGCGCCAGCAGCCGATTCGTTTCCCCGGCCATCGCCGAAACGACGACGACGACCTGATGACCGTCGCGATGAAAGCGTGCAACGCGCCTGGCGACATGGCGGATGCGCTCGATCGTACCGACCGACGTGCCGCCGTATTTCTGGACGATCAGCGCCACGCTACGCGGGGATCGCGCGAAAGGCGATCGTCGCGTTCGTGCCGCCGAAGCCGAACGAGTTCGAGAGCGCCACGCGTATCGCCATCGGCCGCGCGACGCGGGGCACGAAATCGAGATCGCACGCTGGATCGACATCGACGAGATTCGCCGTGGGCGGCGCGATCTGGTCGCGAATCGCAAGCGCAGTGAACACGGCCTCGATGCCTGCCGCGGCGCCCAGCAAGTGACCGGTCATCGACTTCGTCGACGACACCGCAAGCTTGTACGCGTGCTCGCCGAAGGCGCGCTTGATCGCGACGCATTCGGCGATGTCGCCGAGCGGCGTCGACGTGCCGTGCGCGTTGACGTAATCGATGTCCGTTGTCTGCAGTGCGCCATTGCGCATGGCATTCAGCATGCTGCGCGCCGCGCCGCTGCCATCCTCGGGCGGTGCGGTGATGTGATGCGCATCGGCACTCATGCCATAGCCGGCGATCTCGCAATAGATTTTCGCGCCGCGCGCGTTTGCATGCTCGTACTCCTCAAGCACCAGCACGCCGGCGCCTTCGCCCAGCACGAAGCCGTCGCGCCCGGTGTCCCACGGCCTGCTCGCCGTCACCGGATCGTCATTGCGCGCGGAGAGCGCGCGCGCCGCCGCGAACCCGCCGACGCCCAGCGGCGAGATGCAGGCTTCCGCACCGCCGGCGACCATCACGTCCGCGTCGCCGTACTCGATGAGACGAGAGGCCTCGCCGATGCTGTGATTACCGGTCGAGCACGCACTGACCGTGCCGAGGTTCGGACCGCGAAACCCGTAGTGGATCGACGCGAGGCCCGCGACCATATTCCCGATCGAGCCGGGAACGAAGAATGGCGAGATCTTCCGCGGCCCGCCCTGCAGGTACGCGCGCTGCGTCTCCTCGATCAACGGCAGGCCCCCGATGCCCGAGCCGATGCAGACCCCGTAGCGATCCTTGTCGCCGGCGAAATTCTCGAGGCCGGCATCGCGCACCGCTTCCATCGTCGCGACGAGGCCGTAGTGGATGAACGTACCGTAGCGGCGCGCTTCCTTCGCGGACAACCAGCGCGAAACGTCGAAGTCCTTCACTTCTCCGGCGATCCGTGACGAAAAGCAACTGGCGTCGAAGCGCGTGATCGGGCCGATGCCTGACCGCCCGGCGACGATCGTTGGCCACGCTTCGTCGACGCCAATGCCGACCGGCGAAACGATGCCGAGACCCGTGACGACAACGCGGCGGCGTGACATGTCTGACGCGAAAGGTTGAACTGCGGATGACCGCGGTACGGACCGCAGGCGTTGCCCCTTTCGCGTCCCTTGGGCGCGGGCCGCGCGGGCAGCGCGCCGGCGAGACGGCTATTTTTTCAGATGAGTGCCGACGTAATCGATCGCCTGCTGCACCGTGGTGATCTTCTCGGCGTCGTCGTCGGGGATTTCGGTTTCGAATTCCTCTTCGAGCGCCATCACGAGCTCGACCGTATCGAGCGAATCGGCACCGAGGTCGTCGACGAACGACGATTCATTCTTGATTTCGGCCTCGTTGACACCCAGTTGCTCCGCGACGATTTTCTTGACGCGTTGTTCGACGTTTTCCATGCATCTCCTCCCCGGCAAGGGGTCACTAAACAAAACCGGCGGATTTTACCAGAGCGGGATATGAACCCCCACGCTTGCGGCTGTCGCCGCTGCGCTGCCCCCCAAGGGGGAGCATTCGCGCCTTGGGGCGGCCCGGCGGCGCTCATGAGCCCCCACGCTTGCCGCCGCATTGGCCAATACGGCCGCTGCGCTGCCCCCCAAGGAGAGCATTCGCGCCTTGGGGCGGCCCGGGGGCGCTCATGAGCCCCCACGCTTGCGGCCGCATTGGCCAATACGGCTGCTGCGCTTCCCTTGGAGGGGGAGTACCCGCGCTTTCACCTCGCCGCGCCGATCCTAAGTCATCAGCATGCCACCATTGACATGCAGCGTTGCGCCGGTGATGTACGCGGCACGCGGGCTTGCGAGGAACAGCACTGCGTATGCGACGTCTTCCGGGGTACCGAGCCGGCCGAGCGGAATGCGCGCCAAAAGCGCGTCGCGTTGCGGCTGCGGCAGCGCCTGCGTCATGTTCGTGTCGATGAACCCGGGCGCTACGCAATTGACGGTGATATCGCGGCTGCCGACTTCGAGCGCGAGCGACTTCGTGAAACCGAGGAGCGCCGCCTTCGCGGCCGCGTAGTTCGTCTGTCCCGGATTGCCGGAGGTCGCGACGACCGAACCGATCTGGATGATCCGCCCGCGGCGCTCCTTCATCATGCCCCGGAGCACGGCCCTGGCCAACTGGAACGCGGGCTTCAGATTGGTTGCCATGATGGCGTCCCAATCGTCATCCTTCATGCGCACGAGCAGGTTGTCCCGCGCGATGCCGGCGTTGTTCACGAGAATGCCGATCGCACCGTACCGGGCTTCGATGGCCTTCGACACCGCGTCGATTGCCGCGGCATCGCGCACGTCGAGCCGCATGCCTTCGCCGCTTCCGCCGCTCTCGCGCAGATCGGCGGAGATCGACGCGGCGCCCTTGTCGGTAGTGGCTGTGCCGATCACCAGGGCACCTGCCTGCGCGAGCGCAACCGCGATTGCCCGCCCGATGCCTCGCGTTGCGCCGGTCACCAGCGCCACCTGGCCCCTCAACTCGTCCGTCGCCATCGCAATCAGGCCGCCAATGCCGCGCACGCGTCGGCGATCGCGGCGACATCGGTCAGCGCGAAAACTTGAAGGCGATCGTCGATGCGCCGCGTCAGGCCGGCCAGGACCTTGGCGGGTCCGCACTCGACGACTTGCGTGACGCCGTGCGAGGCGAACCATTGCACGGTTTCGGTCCAGCGCACCGGGTTCGCTGCCTGGCGCGCAAGCGCCGCGCGAATTTCGTTTGGCTCCGAATGCGTTTCCACATCGACGTTATGCACGACGGGAATCTTCGGCGTCACGATGTCGACGTGCGCAAGCCGCAGCGCGAGCCGCTCGCCCGCGGGCTTCAGCAGCGAACTGTGAAACGGTGCGGACACCGGGAGGAGCAGCGCGCGCTTCGCGCCGCGTGCCTTGGCCGCGACCATCGCGCGCTCAACGGCGGACTTGTTGCCTGCGATCACGATTTGTCCTGGTGCATTGAAATTGACGGGCTCGACGATCTCTCCCTGCGCCGCTTCGCGGCACGCTTCAGCGATGGCCGCGTCGCCTGCCCCGATTACGGCGGCCATGGCGCCGACGCCCGGAGCAACCGCCTCCTGCATCGCTTCGGCGCGAAAGCGCACGAGCGGCACGGCGTCGCTGAACGCGAGCGCTCCCGCCGCGACGAGCGCGCTGTATTCGCCGAGGCTGTGTCCGGCCATATACGAAGGCGTCGCGCCTCCCGCCGCCTGCCAGGCGCGCCAAACCGCCACACCGGCCGTCAACATGAGCGGCTGCGTATTGCGCGTCAGATTGAGCGCGTCGGACGGCCCTTGGTCCACGAGCGCCCACAGATCGTCGCCAAGTGCGTCGGAGGCTTCGGCGAATGTCGAGCGCACCACCGGATGATCGGCGAAACCTTCCATCATGCCGACCTGCTGCGAGCCCTGTCCCGGAAATACGAATGCGATGGTTATACGACCCCCACGCTTGCGGACGCACTGGCCATTACGGCCGCTGCGCTGCCCCCCAAGGGGGAGCAATTCGCATCTTGGGACGGCCCGGCGATGCTCATGGTTTCACCATCGAACGAACACCGAACCCCACGTGAATCCACCACCGACGCCGACCAGCATCACATGCGCTCCCGCGCGAATACGGCCGTCGCGCACCGCGACGTCGAGCGCAAGCGGAATCGATGCCGCGGACGTGTTCGCATGCAAGTCGACGGTCGAAATCACTTTCTCCTGCGAAAGTCCCAGCTTCCTGGC
>JALYSS010000286.1 GCA_030854685.1 Pseudomonadota bacterium
AGGCCCATCCCGAGGATGAAGCCGAAATCGCCGACGCGATTGGCCATGAACGCCTTGAGGCTCGCGTAGTTCGCCGTCGGCCGCGTGTACCAGAACCCGATCAGCAGATACGACATGAGCCCGACCGCTTCCCAGCCGAAGAACAACTGCAGGAAGTTGTTGCTCATCACGAGTATCAGCATCGCGAACGTGAAAAGCGAGATGTACGAGAAGAAGCGCGTATAGCCGGGATCGTCAGCCATGTAGCCGACCGTGTAGATGTGCACCATCAGCGACACGAACGTGACGATGAGCAGCATCGTCGCGGTCAACGGGTCGATCAGGAAGCCGATCGCGAGCTTGAAGTCGCCGGAGACAAGCCATGCATAGACGTCGCCGTTGAGCACGTGGCCGGCCTGCACGTCCCGGGCGATGATGATCGATGCAACGAACGACGCGGCGACGCCCAGGATGCACAGCCAATGCGAAACGCTCCGCCCGAGCTTCGGGCCCCAGAGGCCGACGATGATCGAGGCGACGAGCGGCGCGAGCGGCACCAGCAGATAAAGGCCGCGCATGTCCACTACGCCCATCATCGGTATACCCCCACGCTTGCGGCTCGCGCCGCTGCGCTGCCCCCGACGGGGGCGCAATTCGCGTCTTGGGGCGGCCCGGCGACGCTCATCCCCGCAGACGCCCCTGCGCTTCGACGTCGATCGAGCCGGTACTGCGGAAGAGCAGCACCAGGATCGCAAGCCCGATCGCCGATTCGGCGGCAGCGACCGTCAGGATGAAGAAAACGAACACCTGCCCCGCCATGTCGCCGAGGTAGCGGGAGAAGGCGATGAAATTGAGGTTGACGGCGAGGAGCATCAGCTCGATCGCCATCAGCATGATGATGACGTTGCGGCGGTTGAGAAAGATCCCCGCCATGCTGATCGCGAACAGGATCGCCCCCAGCACGAGGTAATGCGCCAATGTCGGTGCGTTCAGCAATGGCACGTCGTCACTCCCTGTATCAAGCAGGGCGCCGCGGCGGCGCCTTGACACGCTGTTCCGCGATCGTTCCTGCGAAGCCGGTTCTCAGGCCGGCGGTTTCTCCGACGGCAGGTCGACGAGCCGGACGCGATCCTCGCGCCGAACCTTGACCTGCCAACCCGGATCCTGATGCTTTCGTTCCCTGCTCTCGCGGTGCGTCAATGCGATCGCGGCGATGATTGCCACGAGGAGCACGACCGCTGCGATTTCGAACGGATAGACGTAATCGACGTAGAGCAGCTGGCCGAGCGCCTTGGTGTTGCTGCCGGCCGGCGCGGGCGGTGCGGTCGTCGTGCGCCCGATCGCACTGCCGACGATCACCAGCGCCATTTCGAACAGCACCAATGCGCCGACCGCGGCGGCGATCGGCAGGTAGCTCCTGAAATGCTGGCGCAGCGCTTCGAAATTCACGTCGAGCATCATGACGACGAACAGGAACAGCACCATGACGGCGCCGACGTAGACCAGGACCAGCACGATGGCCAGGAACTCCGCCTGCAGCAGGAGCCAGATGCCGGCCGCGGTGAAGAACGACAGCACGAGCCAAAGCGCGGCATGCACGGGGTTGCGCGTCGTGATGACGCGCAGCGCGGCGAAAACGAGGATCACCGCGAACGCGTAAAAGGTAAAGGTGGCGAAGGTCATCGATATTTCGCGTCTTCCGCGCGGTCAGCCGCGATCTGCGCCTCGTAGCGATCCCCGACCGCAAGCAACATCTCCTTGTTGTAATAGAGGTCGCCCCGACGCTCGCCGTGGTACTCGAGGATTCGCGTCTCGACGATCGAGTCCACCGGGCAGCTTTCCTCGCAGAATCCGCAGAAGATGCACTTCGTCAGGTCGATGTCGTAGCGCGTCGTGCGCCGCGTTCCATCTTCCCGCTGCTCGGACTCGATCGTGATCGCGAGCGCCGGACATATGGCCTCGCAAAGCTTGCAGGCGATGCACCGCTCCTCCCCGTTCGGATAGCGGCGCAGCGCGTGCAGGCCGCGAAAGCGCGGGCTTTGCGGCGTCTTCTCCTCCGGATACAGCACGGTGACCTTGCGCGCGAACAGGTATCGGCCGGTGACGGCGAGACCCTTGAACAGTTCCAGCAGGAACCAGGTATTGAAAAACTCGCGGAGACGACGGATGACGTTCATCGCCGGGTCAGTGGAACATGTCCGCGTAGCGCGTCTGCATCATCGCGCCGATGAAGACGATCCAGACGAGCGTCACCGGGATGAAGACCTTCCAGCCAAGCCGCATGATCTGGTCGTATCGATACCGGGGGAACGTCGCCCGGATCCACAGGAAGATCAGCAGGACGAACGACACCTTGATCGCAAGCCACAGGAAGCCGTCGCCGAACGGATGCGCGCCGAACACGTCGACGTCGTTCAGGATCGGGAACGGCGCGAGCCACCCGCCGAGGAACAGGATCGACGTCAGCGCGGCGATCAGGATCATGTTCATGTATTCGGCGAGGAAGAAGAGCGCGAACGAGATTCCCGAATATTCGACGTGGAATCCCGCGACGATTTCGGACTCGCCTTCGGCCATGTCGAATGGATGGCGATTGGTTTCGGCGATACCCGACACGAGATAGACGACGCACAGCGGAAAGAGCGGCCAGATGTACCAGTACGCCGCGCCGCCTTCCTGTCCGATGACGATGTCACCGAGGTTCAGGCTGTTCGCGGCCATCAGCACGCCGACCAGCGCGAAGCCCATGGCGATTTCGTAGGAAACAATCTGCGCCGCCGAGCGCAGGCAGCCGAGAAACGCGTATTTCGAGTTCGAGGCCCAGCCGGCGAGGATCACGCCGTACACGCCCATCGAGCTCATCGCGAGGATGTACAGCAGTCCCGCGTTGATGTTGGACAGCACGAGCGTGCCCGTGAACGGAATGACGGCCCACGCGGCAAGCGCCGGTGCGAGCGAAAGCATCGGTGCCACGAAGAACAGCGCGCGGCTCGCACCCGACGGCACGATGATTTCCTTGAACAGCATCTTCAGCACGTCCGCGAACGGCTGCAGAAGGCCGAGCGGGCCGACGCGGTTCGGACCGATGCGCACCTGCATCCAACCGATGACCTTGCGCTCGGCGTAGGTGAGGTACGCGACGGCAAGGATGAGCGGCACGGCGATCACGACGACCTTGACGAGCGTCCAGACCGGCACCCACCAGGCGCCCATCGCGTTTTGCACCGGCATCAGGAAATCGGTCATGCGCGTTCGACGGAAATCGGGCCTGACAGGCCCTCGAGGCCGCACGTCGACGGATGGGCAGCCGCTACACGCACGACGCCGGGCGGCACCGCGGCGTCGACCTGGGTCGCGAGAACCGCCTCGCCGCGTCCCTGGCGAATCTTGACCTGCGCGCCTGCCTCGATGCCGAGCTGATCGAGCAGCGTCTGGTTGACGCGTGCCTTCGGCGGCTTCGCGTCCGCGGTCGCCTGCAACGAAGGCGCGCGGCGCACGAGCGGATCGGCGGAATAAATCGGAACGTCGGCTACCCGTTCGACGCCGCCATTGCCGCGCGCGGGCGCCGCGATTTCGAGGCGCGTCGTGTTGACCAAACGATGCGCGAGCTCGCCAGCGTCCGCCAGCACCGCGTCGCGCACATCTTCGGACGTGTCGAACTCGAAACCCGGCAGCTTCAGCATCGTTCCGAGCACCCGAAGCACCTTCCAGGCGGGCCGCGATTCGCCCGCCGGCCGTGCTACGCCGAGGAACGACTGCACGCGGCCTTCGCAATTGATGAACGTGCCCGACGTTTCGGTGAACGCCGCAGCCGGCAGCAGGACGTCGGCATAGCGGGTCGCCGCGCGGAACGCGCTCAGCACAACCACGAGATCGGCCTTCTCGAGCGCGGCGCGCGCGGCCACCGGGTTCGCGCAATCGAATTCTGGCTCCGCGTGCAGGACGACGAACGCGCGTCGCGATTCCAAGCCGTCGACGCCGAGCATCGCTTCGGCATTCAATCCGCCGTGTTGCGGCAGCGCGCGAGCAACGTAGCCGCCGACCGTGTTGGATGCTTCGGTGCAGACACCAAGCGTCGCACCGGTGATCGATGCGAGCGCCTGGGCGAGCGCTACGATCTGCGAGCTGTCCCGATGCTGCATCGCATAGTTGCCGAGCAGGATCGCGCGCCGCGCGCCGGACAGGAGACTCGCGGCAATGACGTCCGCGCCCGCGACCGGCTCGATGCCGCGCAATGTCGGTGGCAGCTCCTTGCCGACCCCCTGCGCGGCCGCAATGACGATCTGCGCGAGCATCATCGGCAGATGAGAGGGTGGCACGATCGCCCGATGCGCGATCGGGATCAGCCAATCGTCGTTCACCGAATGCAGCGACGAGACTTGTGCGCCCTTCTTCGCCGCCTGCCGCAGCCGCAACGCGAGCATCGGCTGGTCCTTGCGCAGGAAGCTGCCGATCACCAACACCCGATCGAGCTTGTTCACGTCGGCGATCGGCATGCCCAACCAGGGAATGCCATCGCGAAGCGCGTCGTCGCGAAAGTCGGTCTGGCGCAGGCGGAAGTCGATGCTGTCGCTGCCAAGGCCACGGATGAGGCGCGCGGCAAGCGCCATCTCCTCGAGCGTCGAATGCGGCGACACGAGCGCGCCGACCGACGCCGGACCGTGCTTCGCGACGGTATCGGCGAGTCCGTTCGCGACGAACTCGAGCGCGGTCTGCCAGTTGACCGTTTTCCATTCGCCACCCTGCTTCAGCATTGGCGACGTGAGCCGCTCGTCGCTGTTCAGCGCTTCATACGAAAAGCGGTCCTTGTCCGAGAGCCAGCATTCGTTCACCGCTTCGTTTTCGAGCGGCAGCACGCGCATGACGAGGTTGTTCTTTACCTGCACGACGAGATTGCTGCCATGTCCGTCGTGCGGCGACACGCTTTTGCGACGCGAGAGCTCCCACGTGCGCGCCGCGAAGCGAAACGGCTTCGACGTGAGCGCGCCCACCGGACAGATGTCGATCATGTTGCCCGACAACTCGGAGTCCACGGTGCGGCCGACGAAAGCTTCGATCTCGGCGTGTTCGCTGCGACCCGACATGCCGAGTTCCATGATGCCGCCGATTTCCTGGCCGAAGCGAATGCAGCGCGTGCAATGGATGCAGCGCGTCATCTCCTCGGCCGAAATGAGCGGACCCATGTACTTGTGGAACACGACGCGCTTCTTTTCGCGGTAGCGCGATGCCGACGCGCCGTAGCCGACGGAAAGGTCCTGCAGTTGGCATTCGCCGCCCTGGTCGCAGATCGGGCAGTCGAGCGGATGATTGATCAGCAGGAACTCCATCACGCCCTGCTGCGCCTTGATCGCCTGCTCGGAGTGCGTCCACGCCTTCATGCCCTCGGCGACCGGCGTGGCGCACGCCGGCAACGGCTTCGGCGCCTTCTCGACCTGCACGAGGCACATGCGGCAGTTCGCTGCGATCGAGAGCTTCTTGTGGTAGCAGAAATAGGGAATGTAGATACCGAGCTTGTTCGCGGCATCCATCACCGTGCTGCCGTGCGGAACCTGCACTGCGCGGCCGTCGACCTCGATGTTCAGCAGTGACGGCGCCGCCGTCATACGACCCCCACGCTTGCGGCTGTCGAGGACCCCTCACCCGCCTCGCTCACGCTCGGCTCCCTCTTCCCGCGCGCGGGGAGAGGGCTTGGGTGAGGGGAGCCGCGAAGCCCTTGGCGCGGCCCTGTGGCACTCATACGTACTCCTGAACCAGGCAGCGCTTGCGTTCGACGTGGTGCTCGAACTCGCCGCGAAAATGCTTGATGAAACTCTTTACCGGCAATGCCGCCGCATCGCCGAGCGCGCAGATCGTGCGGCCAAGGATGTTATCCGCGACCGACGTCAGCACATCGAGGTCCTCCGGGCGCCCGGTGCCGTGCTCGATCCGGCTCACCATCCGCCACAGCCAGCCGGTACCTTCGCGACACGGCGTGCACTGCCCGCACGATTCCTCGTAATAGAAGTACGACAGCCGCATCAGGCTTTTCACCATGCAGCGCGAGTCGTCGAGGATGATGACCGCGCCCGATCCCAGCATCGACCCGGCCTTCGCGATCGCGTCGTAATCCATCGTGAGTCCCATCGCCGCGTCGGCCGGCAGCACCGGGGCCGAGGATCCGCCGGGAATCACCGCCTTGAGCGCGCGCCCATTGCGAACGCCGCCCGCCATTTCGAGCAACGTCGGAAACGGCGTGCCGAGCCGGAGCTCGTAATTGCCCGGCCGCTCGACGTCGCCGGTCACGGAAAAGATCTTGGTGCCGCCGTTGTTGGGCAAGCCGAGATTCGCGAACCACTCGCCGCCGTTGCGGATGATCCATGGCACCGCCGCGAATGTTTCGGTGTTGTTGATCGTCGTCGGCTTGCCGTAGAGACCAAAGCTCGCCGGGAACGGCGGCTTGAAGCGCGGCATTCCCTTCTTGCCTTCGAGCGACTCGAGCAGCGCCGTCTCCTCGCCGCAGATGTACGCTCCGTAACCGTGGCAATTGAACAGGCGGAAGCTGAAGTCGCTGCCGAGAATGTTGTCGCCGAGGAATCCCGCCGCATACGCTTCGTCGATCGCTTCCTCGCAGCGCTCGTAGACGTCCCAGATCTCACCGTGCACGTAGTTGTAGCCGCGGGCGCAGCCCGTTGCGTAGGCGGCGATCGCCATCCCCTCGAACAGCGAATGCGGGTTGTAGCGGAGGAGGTCGCGATCCTTGAACGTTCCCGGCTCGCCTTCGTCGGAGTTGCAGACGAGGTACTTCTCGCCGGCAAACTGCTTCGGCATGAAACTCCACTTGAGGCCGGTCGGAAAGCCCGCGCCGCCGCGACCGCGCAGCGACGATTTCTTCACCTCCGCCACCACCTGCTCGGGCGGGATCTTCTCCGCGAGGATTTTCTTCAGCGCCTCGTAGCCGCCGCGCTGGACGTAATCGGCGAGCCGCCAGTTGCGCCCGTTCAGACCGGCGAGCAACACGGCGTCGGGACCGTAGTCGAGGAATTCGGACGGCGCGTTCATTTCCGGTTCTCGCCAGGAGCGCCCTCGCCCCGATCCGCGGCGGCGGACAGTTCATCGAGCAGTGCGTCTAGTTGCGGCGGATTCATGAAGCTAGCCATGCGCTTGTTGTTGACGAGCAGCACCGGTGCGTCACCGCAGGCGCCAAAACATTCGCCTTCCTTCAGCGTGAACTTGCCGTCTCCGGTCGTTTCACCGAATTGAATGCGGAGCTTTTGCTTCAGATGCGCCGCGGCGACACCGGCACCTTGCAGCGCACACGGCAAATTCGTGCAGATCGTCAGCTTGAAGCGCCCGGTCGGCTTGAGCTCGAACATCGCATAGAACGATGCGACCTCGTAGACCGCGACTGCGGGCAGACCCAGGTAGCGTGCGACGTTGTCCATCACGTCTGCCGACAGCCAGCCGTTCTCGTCCTGCGCGACGGCCAGCGCGGCGATCACCGCCGAGCGCTTCTGGCCGGCCGGATATTTCGCGACTTCGCGATCGATGATGCGAATGGCGTCGTCCGAGAGCACGGTCATGCGACCTTCACGCTTGCCGCTGTCGCCGCTGCGCTGCCGCCGGAGAGGCCAATACGGCCGCTACGCTGCCCCCCGGGGGGCGCACCCGCACCTTGGGACGGCCCTGCGGTGCTCATCGATCGATCGATCCGAACACGATGTCCTGCGTGCCGATGATCGCGACGACGTCGGCAATCATGTGTCCGCGCGCCATTTCATCGAGTGCCGCGAGATGCACATAGTCCGGGGGGCGCAGCTTGATCCGGTACGGCTTGTTCGCGCCGTCCGAGATCGCGTAGACGCCGAACTCGCCCTTCGGATGCTCGATCGCCGCGTACACCTCGCCCGCCGGCACGTGCATGCCTTCGGTGAAGAGCTTGAAGTGGTGAATCAGGTCCTCCATGCCTTCCTTCATCGACTCGCGCGACGGCGGCGCAACCTTGTGGTTGTCGATGATGACCGGTCCCGGATGGTTGCGCAGCCACTCGATGCATTGCTTGACGATGCGGTTCGACTGGCGCATCTCCTCCACGCGGACGAGATAGCGGTCGTAGCAGTCGCCGTTGATGCCAACCGGGATTTCGAATTGCATCTTGTCGTACATGGCGTACGGCTGCTTGCGGCGAAGGTCCCACGGCACCCCGGAGCCGCGCAGCATCGCACCGGTGAAACCGAGCGCCATCGCCCGTTCCGCACTGACGACGCCGATGCCGACCGTCCGCTGCTTCCAGATCCGATTGTCGGTGAGGAGCGTCTCGTAATCGTCGACGTTGCCCGGGAAACGTCGGGTGAAGTCCTCGACGAAATCGAGGAGCGACCCCTGCCGATTGTCGTTCAGTTCCTTCAATTCGCGCGCGTTGCGCGTCCTCACTGCCTGGTATTGCGGCATGCGGTCGGGCAGATCGCGATAGACACCGCCCGGCCGGTAGTACGCGGCGTGCATCCGCGCGCCGGACACCGCTTCGTAGATGTCGAAGAGGTCCTCGCGTTCGCGAAACGTGTAGAGGAACACCGTCATGGCGCCGATGTCGAGCGCATGCGTGCCCAGCCACAACAGGTGATTCAGGATGCGCGTGATCTCGTCGAACATCGTGCGGATGTAGAGCGCCCGGATCGGAACGTCTAGCCTTAGCAGGCGTTCGATCGCGAGGCAGTACGCGTGCTCGTTGCACATCATCGATATGTAGTCGAGCCGATCCATGTACGGCAGCGACTGGATCCACGTCCTGGTCTCGGCGAGCTTCTCCGTCGCGCGATGCAGGAGCCCGATGTGCGGATCCGCGCGCGCGATCACTTCGCCGTCGAGTTCGAGCACGAGGCGAAGCACGCCGTGGGCCGCCGGATGCTGTGGCCCGAAATTCATCGTGTAGTTGCGAATCTCCGCCACTGTTATTCGTTTTCGGCGTAGTTCTTTTCGCGGATCACGCGCGGCGTCACTTCCCGCGGCTCGATCGTCACCGGCTGGTAAATGACGCGGCCCTGCTCGGGGTCGTAGCGCATTTCGACATAACCCGAGATCGGGAAGTCCTTGCGGAACGGATGCCCGACGAAGCCGTAATCGGTCAGCAGGCGGCGCAAATCGGGATGCCCGGGGAACATGATGCCGTATAGGTCGAACGCCTCGCGCTCGAACCAGTTGGCGGCCGCCCATACATCGACGAGGCTCGGGACGACGGGAAAACCGTCGTCGGGCGCGAAGGTCCGCACGCGAAGGCGCCAGTTGTTCGACAGCGATAACAGATGCGACACCGCGGCGAAGCGCGGGCCTTCCCATGCGCCCTCCCCGTAGCGCGAATAATCGACGCCGCAGAGGTCGATCAGCGTCTCGAAGCGCAACTCCGGGCGATCGCGAAGTGTGCGCATCACGTCGAGGTAGCGATCGGCGACGACGACGATCGTCACTTCGCCGAACGCGACCGTCGTGCTTTCGAGTGCGCCGTCCCCGAACGTCGCGGCCAGCGCCGCCGTCAGCTTGTCCATTGCGGCGCCTGGATGATCCCCCCACGCTTGCGGCTTCGCCGCTGCGCTGCCCCCCGGGGGGGAGAAATCGTGCCTTGGGGCGGTCCTTCGGCACGATGATCTCCCCACGCTTGCGGCTTCGCCGCTGCGCTGCCGCCCGCGGGGGCGGAAACGGTGCCTTGGGGCGGCCCTTCGGCACTCATCAACGGGCGATCGTGTTGGTGCGCCAGATCTTGTTCTGGAGCTGGATGATGCCGTAGATCAGCGCCTCGGACGTGGGCGGGCACCCGGGCACGTAGATGTCGACCGGCACGATCCGGTCGCAGCCCCGGACCACCGAATACGAGTAGTGGTAATAGCCGCCGCCATTCGCGCAGGAGCCCATGGAAATGACCCAGCGCGGCTCCGCCATCTGGTCGTAGACCTTGCGTAACGCCGGCGCCATCTTGTTGCAGAGCGTGCCGGCGACGATCATCACGTCCGACTGCCGCGGGCTTGGACGGAACACGACGCCGAAGCGGTCGAGGTCGTAGCGGGCGGCACCGGCGTGCATCATTTCGACGGCGCAGCAGGCGAGGCCGAACGTCATCGGCCACATCGACCCGTTGCGCGCCCAGTTGATGACGCTGTCGAGCGACGTCGTGACGAAACCCTTTTCCAGTACGCCTTCAATGGCCATGCTTCACTTCCATTCGCGCCGTGCACGCGTCGCCCCGGGTTGCGGCCGCATTGGCTGATCGGGCCGCTGCGCTGCTTCCGGGGCGGGGTTCGCGTCCTGGGACGAACCTGCGGCGCTCATTCCCATTCGAGCGCGCCCTTCTTCCACTCGTAGATGAAGCCCACGACCAGAATCGCAAGAAATACCATCATCGCCACGAAGCCGAAATACCCGATCTCCGGCAGGACGACCGCCCATGGAAAGAGGAAAGCGATCTCCAGGTCGAACAGGATGAAGAGGATGGCGACGAGGTAGTAGCGCACGTCAAATTTCATCCGCGCGTCCTCGAACGCCTCGAAGCCGCATTCGTACGGCGAGAGCTTCGCGGGGTCTGGCCGGTTTGGCGAAACCATCCGGCCGACGCCGAGCATCAGTGCGCCCAGCCCGAGGGAGAACAGGATGAACAGCAGGATCGGGAAGTATTGTGCAAGCATTTTCAGGTATCAGGTATCAGGTATCGGGTATCGGGTATCAGGTATCAGTAAAACGACCGACCGCGCGCGGTTTTGCTGATACCTGATCCCCGATACCTGAAATGGTGCCGACGGGGAGACTCGAACTCCCACGGCTTTCGCCACTGCCCCCTCAAGACAGCGTGTCTACCAATTCCACCACGTCGGCTTTTCGGCTATCAGCTATCCGCCATCAGCTATCGACAAACCAGTGGCCCGTCGCGGCGCCGGCGTTGCTGATAACTGATAGCTGGCAGCCGATAGCCGTCACTTGGGTACATCGGACGGCGTTGAACCGCTCGAACCTGTCGAGCCGGGTGCCGGCGCAGGCACCGATCCCGACGCCGGAGCCGCCGGTACATCCGACGGTTTCGCGGGCAACATGCGTTCCATGATGCCTTTTTCCATGACGCCCTGCGGCGCGCCTCGTTGCGAGCCGAGATACGTCAACGTGACGCTGGTCAGAAAAAATATCGTCGCCAGTACCGCGGTGGTCCGCGAGAGGAAATTAGCCGAGCCGGCGGCTCCGAACAGGCTGCCGGACGATCCGCCACCGAATGCCGCACCCATGTCAGCGCCCTTGCCGTGCTGAAGGAGCACGAAGCCGCAAACGGCGATCGCGGCCAGGACGTGCAGCACGAGGACTGTCGATTCAATCATGTTCATTCCAACATCTCTCCACCGACGTGTCGCAATTAGGCACGCGCGATCGTTAAAAATTCATCCGCATCCAGCGATGCGCCGCCCACCAGCGCGCCGTCGATGTCGGGCATCGCGAAGAGCGCAGCGGCATTCGCAGCCTTGACGCTCCCGCCATACAGGATGCCGGTATCTCCGGCACCCGCCACGACCAGGCGCGCCCGCAGCGCCGCGTGCACCGCCTGCGCCTGCGACGGTGATGCCGTCCTGCCGGTGCCGATCGCCCAGATCGGCTCGTAGGCGACGACCATCCGCGCTGCATCCGGCCCGACCGCATCGATTACCGCGCCGAGCTGACGCGCGACGACGACATCCGTCTCGCCGCGCTGGCGCTCCTCGAGCGTTTCGCCGACGCACACGATCGGCGTCAACCCTGCCGCCAGCGCCGCGCGCGCCTTCGCACCCACGACGACATCCGTTTCGCCATGCAACTGACGCCGCTCCGAATGGCCGACGATCGCATAGCGGCATCCGAACTCCGCGACCATCGCGGACGACACGTCACCCGTATAGGCACCGGCCGCATGCTCGCTCACGTCCTGCGCGCCCCACGCGACCGCCGTTCCGGCCAACGCCGATTGCGTCTGCGCCAGGTACGGCGCGGGCACGCACACCGCCAACACGCGCCCGTCTGTCCCGCTCCATTCGGACCGGAGGCGATCGAGCAGACGCGAATTTGCGGCAAGGCCGCCGTTCATCTTCCAGTTGCCGGCGATGAGCTCGTGGCGCATGTCCGTTCGTTCGACACGCACCGCTTACGCGGGCGTCCGTTAATCTCGGCGCGCGCGCGCCCCACTATCAGCCGACCTTGGAAATGGGCCGTCAAATCCTGACGATTTTACCGCGTCGCAGCAACGGGGGTCAACGCGATGTATTGGGACAGTGCTTTGCCGCCTTCGGGCGTCCGCAGCTTCGCGCTGCGCAAGGTGCATCTCGTCGTTACTCGCAGTGCGGCAGGTGATCGCGAATCAGCGCGTCCAGCTCGGCATAGGTCGCTTCGGCCGTGTCCGCGTCGTGCGCCGCCAGCGCGCGCGGCGTCGTCGGTGAGCCGCTCGCCCGCGTCGGTCCAGCCGAGGCTGCTCACGAAGCGCCCGGCGTCGTATTCCGTTTCCGAACGACGATGCCCGTCGGCGTACCACGAGCGCGTCTGCCCATCGCGGCTGCCGTGATGCCAAACCGACTCGAAGCGGCGTGCGGGCTCGCGCTCCGAAGGGCCGTCGTACCAGAGGGCGACCGTCCCGTTACGCAGATTGTTATCGTAGGGGACGTGCGCGGCGCGCACGCCGTTCGCGGTCCAGAAGATGAACGATCCGGTGCGCATTCCCTCGTTGAACGCACCCACGACGCGCAACTGCCCATTGCCGGTTCGCAATTGATAGGGTCCCTGCGCCTGGCCATCACGGCAGTTGGCGTCGACGAGCCACGACGGCACCGGCGCGGCGACAATTGCCGCCGTCATCGATGCCGCGGCGATGCCGACGATCGCGCGCGTCAGCCGCGCCGCTTCGCCCACCACGCCGCGATTTCGCCGACGATGCCACGGCGAAACGCCAGGACGCAGGCGACGAAGATCGCGCCCGTGATGACGGTCACCCACTCGCCGAAACCGGCGAGGTAGTTTTCCAGCGCAACGAGGATGAAGGCGCCCACGACCGGTCCGAAGATCGTGCCCATGCCGCCGAGGAGCGTCATCAGCACCACCTCGCCCGACATCGTCCAGTGAACGTCGGTCAGCGACGCGAGCTGGAACACGATCGCCTTGACCGCACCCGCCAGCCCCGCGAGCGTCGCCGAGAGCACGAACGCCAGAAGCTTGTAGCGGTCCGCATCGTACCCGAGCGAGATCGCCCGGGCCTCGTTCTCGCGGATCGCCTTCAGCACCTGGCCGAACGGAGAGTGGATGATCCGGTAGATCAGCAGGAACGCAGCGAGGAACACGATCAGCACCGTGTAGTACATCGCGAGCGGCTGCAACAGGTCGATCACGCCGAAGAGCCGGCCGCGGGGCACCGACTGGATGCCGTCCTCGCCGTGCGTGAACGCCGCCTGCACATAGAAGAAGTACATCATCTGCGCGAGGGCGAGCGTGATCATCGCGAAATAGATGCCCTGCCGCCGTATGGCCAGCGCACCGACGACTGCGCCGAGCGCCGCCGCCGCCGCGGTGCCGAGGAGGACCGCGACCCCGGGCGGCAGGCCCCAGCTCTTCGCCGCATACGCCGTGACGTAGCCCGCGGTGCCGAGGAACATCGCGTGGCCGAATGACAGCAGACCTCCGTATCCGAGCAACAGATTGAACGCACAGGCGAACAGCGCGAAGCACAGCGCCTTCATCACGATCACCGGATAGACGCCCGCGAACGGCGCGATGGCGAGCACGGCCGCCATGACCGCCGTGCCGATCAGGATGCCGTTGCGCGAGGCTGCCGCGGGAACAACGGCCGGCGCGGTCGTGGCCACGCTAGGCCTCCTGCCCGAACAGGCCCGTGGGCTTGATCATCAGCACGATCACCATGATCACGAAGACGACGGTGGTCGATGCCTCGGGATAGAAGTACTTGGTCAACCCTTCGATGACGCCGAGGCCGAAGCCGGTCAGGATCGCGCCCATGATCGACCCCATCCCGCCGATGACGACCACGGCGAACACGACGATGATCAGGTCAGCGCCCATCAGCGGGTTGACCTGGTAGATCGGCGCCGCCATCACGCCGGCCAGCGCGGCGAGTGCGACGCCAAAGCCGAACGTCAGGGTGACCATCAGCGGGACGTTGATTCCGAACGCCTGCACCAGCGCCGGATTCTCGGTGGCGGCCCGCAGGTAGCTGCCGAGCTTGGTACGCTCGATCACATACCAGGTCCCGAGGCAGATCACGAGTGATGCCACGATGACCCACGCGCGGTAGACCGGCAGGAACATGAAGCCCAGGTTGACCCCGCCGGTGAGCGCCGACGGAGTCTCGTAGGGGAGCCCGGACGAGCCGAATTCGTTGCGGAACACGCCCTGGATGACCAGCGCGAGACCGAAAGTGAGGAGGAGCCCGTACAGGTGGTCGAGCTTGTACAGGCGCTTCAGCATCGTGCGCTCGATGAGCACACCGAAGGCGCCGACGACGATCGGTGCGATGATGAGCGAGGACCAGTAGCCGAAGTGGAAGTCCCCGATGTGCCCGCTCTGCAGCAGGTACCACGCGCAGAACGCGCCCAGCATGTACTGGGCGCCATGCGTGAAGTTGATGATGTTGAGGAGGCCGAAGATCACGGCGAGGCCGAGCGACAGCAGCGCGTAGAACGCGCCGTTGATGAGTCCGATCAGCAGTTGTCCGAACAGGGCCTGCATTCAGATCTCCGCGTCGCCGTCATCGCGCCCCGCGCTCGCCCCGGATCGCGCCCGGCGCCACCGGGCGCCCAGTTGGCGCAAATCCGCCGCCCCGGCCCCCCACTCGAAACTGCCGGGTGGCGGAGCCGGCGCGACGGCGCCCGTTGCTACTTCACCAGATAGCAGCCGCCGTCCTTCAGCGGACGGAACGCCTCGTCGGCGGGAATCGTCGCCACGAGCTTGAGGTAATCCCACGGATACTTCGACTCGGCCGGGGTCTTCACCTGCATCAGGTACGCCGGGTGGATGCCGCGCCCGTCAATGCGGATCGAGCCCTTGCCGAAGAGCGGGTCGTCGGTCGGCATTTCCTTCATCTTGGCGACGATCTTGGCGCCGTCCTTCACCTCCTTGAGCGCCTCGACCGCCTTCAGGTAGTCCAGCACCGCCGCATACACCCCCGCGTGGACCATCGTCGGATGGATGCCCTTGTCCTGCGCTGCGAAGCGCTTGGCGAAGGCCCGCGTCTGGTCGTTCCTGTCCCAGTAGAACGTCGTCGTCAACGTCAGACCCTGCGCGGTCTGCAGCCCGAGCGAGTGGATGTCGGTGATGAACACCAGGAGTCCTGCGAGCTGCTGGCCGCCCTTGACGATGCCGAATTCGGCGGCCTGCTTGATCGAGTTGATGGTGTCGCCGCCGGCGTTGGCGAGGCCGATGACCTTGGCCTTGGATGCCTGCGCCTGGAGCAGGTAGGAGCTGAAGTCCTGCGTGCTGATCGGCACGTTGACCGAACCCAGCACCTTGCCGCCGGCCTTCTCGACCGCGGCCGAAGTGTCGCGTTGCAGCGCATGGCCGAACGCGTAATCGGCGGTGATGAAGAACCACGTGTTGCCGCCGCTCTTGGTGATCGCCGTTCCTGTCCCGTTCGCGAGCATCCACGTGTCGTAGGTGAAGTGCACGGTGTTGGGCGAGCACGACTTGCCGGTCAGGTCGGACGAGCCGGGACCCGATGCGAGGAATACCTTGTTCTTCTCCTTGGTGACGTCGGACACCGCGAGCGCCACACTCGAGGTCGGCACGTCGACGATCGCGTCGACGCCCTCGGCGTCGTACCAGCGGCGCGCGATCGCCGAGCCGACGTCGGGCTTGTTCTGGTGATCGGCGGACATGATCTCGACCTTGATGCCGCGCTTCTCGATGCCTGAGTCCTGGACCGCCATCTTCGCGGCCACCACCGAGCCGTCGCCCCCCAGATCCTTGTACAGCCCGGAAAAGTCCGACAACACGCCGAGCTTGATCGTGTTCCCCGGGATCTGCGCACCCGCGGTCCCGATGGCCAGCGTGCCGGCGATCGCCAGCGCGAGCAGACTGCGTTTCAGTGCATTCATGAAGCTCCTCCTTGAAAAGGAATTATGACGTGAGCGGATACGGCTCACACCCCGAGGTACTTGTGCAGCTTGTCCATGTTCCGATCGAGCGCGGCATTCGGAATCATATCGATAATCCGGCCGTGCTCCATCACGTAATGCCGGTCGGCGACCGTGGCCGCAAAGCGAAAATTCTGCTCGACCAGCAGGATCGTGAAGCCCTGCTCCTTCAATTGACCGATCGTGCGGCCGATCTGCTGGACGATGACCGGTGCCAGGCCCTCCGTCGGCTCGTCGAGCAGCAGCAAGCGCGCACCAGTGCGAAGGATGCGCCCGATCGCGAGCATCTGCTGTTCGCCGCCGGAGAGTTTCGTCCCCTGACTCTTCCGCCGCTCGGCCAGATTCGGAAACAGCGCGTAGATCTGCTCCACCGTCAGTCCGCCCTCGCGCACTTTCGGCGGCAGGAGCAGGTTCTCCTCGACGTTGAGGCTCGAGAAGATGCCGCGCTCCTCCGGACACCACGCAATGCCCAGCCGGGCAATCCGGTTCGACGGCAGCCTAACCGTCTCCTGCTCCTCGAACACGATCGAGCCTTCGCGCCGCGGCACGACGCCCATGATCGACTTCAGCGTCGTTGTCTTGCCGGCGCCGTTACGGCCGAGCAGCGTCACCACCTCGCCGGGCGCGACGTCGAACGCGACGCCGTGCAGGATGTGCGATTCACCGTACCACGCCTGCAGATCGCGCACGGCCAGCAACGGCGCGGCGACGCTGGCATGACCCCCCCACGCTTGCGGCTGCGTCGCTGCGCTGTCCCCCGAGGGGGCGGACCCGCGCCGTGGCCCGGCGGCGCTCATTCGGCCCGCCTCGGCATCGGGTTAGCCATTGGCGGTCCCTAGATACGCTTCGACGACATCGGGGTTCGTCGATACCGACCCGTAGGTGCCCTCCGCGAGCACTTCACCGCGAGCCAGCACGGTAATGTTGTCGGACAGCGTCGACACGACCGACAGGTTGTGCTCGACCATCAGCACCGTCCGGTTGACCGAAACCTTCTTGATCAGCGCCGCGATCCGATCGACGTCCTCGTGCGTCATCCCCGCCGTGGGCTCGTCGAGCAGCATCATTTCCGGGTCGAGTGCCAGCGTTGTCGCGATTTCAAGTGCACGCTT
>JALYSS010000019.1 GCA_030854685.1 Pseudomonadota bacterium
GCGCGAAGGCTGTAGGCGATCGAGGATTTCCTCGTCAGACGATTGCGTCGCGTTACACCGGCACCGCATCGACGAGCCGGCCGAGCCTTCCTGCACGTGGGTTCGAGGATGGCAGTGAGGTAAATCTTTACCGCTCATGCCGGTAACTTCTTGCCAATCGGACAAGCGCAGCGTCCGACGGCGCGCCATCGGACCCGTCGTTGCGACGGTCCACTCCCACTGGCACGACGGTTCCCGACGGTATGGCATACGTGGATCGCCCACTGGGTTTTCATGTACCGCTGGCATTCGTTTTGCTGCGTTCATCGTGCTCGATGCATGCGCCGCGCCCGCGCTCAAACGCGCGTGTGGTGCGCGGAGTTTCATTGGCGGCGATGCCGTCGAGACGCCGGTTCCCGTCGAGACGCCGGTTCCCGTCGAGATGCCGGTTCATACGACGCGCGAATCGGGCCCGAAGAACAGCATTGCTCGCGCAGGCGACCTGCCGCGTAACTTTCACGGAAACGGTGCGCTTGGGCCAGTTCGTAGCAGGCGACCGATCGTATGACGCAATTCGATTGCAATCTTGGTCAGCCCGAAGTCCCGCTTCCGCATGTGTGGTCGCACCCGATCGGCAGCAGGCGCGTGCACCTTGCGCTGCGCGCGGACTGGCAAGCGCAAATGCGCAGGGTTCGCGCGGAGCTCGGCTGTCGCCACGTGCGCTTTCACGCGATCCTGTCCGACGACATGGGTACCGTGCTGATCGGGCAGAATCAGTTGCTCCATGGCTTCTACAATGCTGACCAGATCTTCGATTTTCTGGTCGGCATCGGGATGCGGCCATTTGTCGAGCTCAGCTTCATGCCGACAGCACTCGCGTCGGGCGAAAAGACCGTGTTCAGTTTCCGCGGCGACATCACACCGCCCAGGGACTACGAGCAATGGGCGACGCTGATCCGCACCTTGGTCAGCCATTGGGTCGTCCGCTACGGTGCGGACGAAGTCCGCCAGTGGTTTTTCGAGGTCTGGAACGAACCCAACCTGAGCGCCTTCTGGAGCGGTGGTCAGGACGGCTATTTCACGCTGTATCGAACGACGGTCAAGGCAACCAACGCGGTCGATTCACAGCTTCACGTCGGCGGCCCCGCCAGTGCGAGCGACGGCTGGATCAAGGAGTTCGTCGATTTCTGCGAACGCGAGGGCCTGCCGGCCGATTTCGTATCGACGCATCACTACCCGATCGTCGCGTGGTTGGAGCGCATCGACGAGAATCACTGCAATCCACGCCGGCTTTGGGAAAGTCTCGGCTCCTCGCCGTATCCGGACCCCGCCGAGCTCGACGCCTTGCGCGCGGCGTCCGAGCTGCGCCGCGAAGTCGTCGCGGTGCAGGACACGGGCGACGGCATCGTTTTCCATCTCGATGTACCGCCGGACGGCATCGCCTGCATCACTCTGGAATTCGCCACGTGACGGCCGCGTCGCCGCCATCGGCAAAGGGCGTCGACACGGATGACGACGCGGCATTGCTGGAGCGCATCCAGCGCGATTCGTTTCGCTTTTTCCGCGAATACGTCAATGGCGACAACGGCCTGGTCGCAGACTCGAGTCAGCAGGACAGCCCGTGCAGCATCGCGGTGGTCGGCTTCGCGTTGTCGTCGTATCCGGTCGCGGTCGAGCACGGCTGGATGACGCGCAGCGATGCGCTCGCACTCACGCTCGCGGCGCTGCGCTTTTTCGACGCCGCGGATCAAGGTCGTGCGCCCGGCAACATCACGCACCACGGATTCTTTTTCCACTTCCTGCACATGACCACCGGCGAGCGCATGTGGGACAGCGAGCTTTCGGTCATCGACACCGCTCTGCTGCTTGCCGGAATGCTGTTTGCAGCACGGTACTTCAGTCGTGCCGACGCCGCGGAAAACGAGGTCGGACAGCGCGCCCTCGCCATCTACAGCCGCGTCGACTGGCGCTGGATGCAGAACGGCGGCGACGCGTTCGCGCTCGCCTGGACTCCCGAGAGAGGCTTCAACCGCCGCCGCTGGGTTGGCTACAACGAAGCGCTGGTGCTTTACGTGCTTGCACTCGGCTCGCCGACGCACGCAATCGAATCCGCGGCATACGCCGAGTGGCTGTCCGGTTATCGCTGGAAGCGGGTCTATGGCCAGTCGTATGTGTACGCGGGACCGCTTTTCATCCACCAGTTCTCGCATCTGTGGATCGATTTCCGCGGTATCCAAGACACCTATATGGCCGCGAAGGACATGGATTACTTCGAGAACAGCCGCCGCGCGACGCTCGTTCATCAGGAATATGCGAAGCGCAATCCGAAGGCTTTCCGGAACTATCACGGCCGCTGCTGGGGCCTGACCGCGAGCGATGGACCGGGCCCGCTGTGCAAGCGCATTCACGGCCACCCGCGAAAGTTTTTCGGGTATCGCGCACGTGGCGCGCCGTACGGCCCCGATGACGGAACGGTGGCGCCGTGGGCGTCGCTCGCTTCGCTGCCGTTCGCACCGGAGCTGGTGATGCCGACGATCAGGTATCTGGCGGCGCAAACCTACGATGCCGACAATTCGTTCGGTTTCTACGCGTCGTTCAATCCGACGCTGCACGAGCGAAGCGACGATATGGGCTGGGTATCGCCAGGGCACTTCGGTCTCAACCAGGGCCCGATCGTGCTGATGATCGAAAACTATCGGAACGAATTCATCTGGCGCTTGATGCGCGACTGCCCGTACATCCGTCGTGGCCTCGAGCGAGCGCGATTCAGCGGCGGCTGGCTCGCATGACACGCGAAGGGTTTACATCATGGGAATGAACGTCAGCGATTTCCTGCTGCAGCGTCTCGGCGAATGGGACATTCGGCGCATTTATGGTTTTCCCGGCGATGGCATCAACGGCATCATGGGTGCGATGGGTGCGATGGATCGCGCTGGCGACCGTTTCGCCTTGGCGCGCGCAAGGCACGAGGAAATGTGCGCGTTCATGGCGTGCGTGCCGCGGATCTGGTCGTGAGCTACGGCGGTTCGATGTCGGGAGAACACGGCGACGGTCAGTCCAAGGCCGAGTTCCTCGGCCGCATGTTCGGTGCGGAGCTGGCGCAGGCGTTCGGCGAATTCAAACGCATCTGGGATCCCGGCTGCCGCATGAACCCGGGCAACGTCGTCGAGCCGTACCTCTCCACGCAAAACCTGCGCATCGGTACCTCGTATGCGCCGCCGCGGGTGCTCACGCATTTCAAATTTCCCGCGGACGACCACGATTTCGGGCGCACGGTGTTGCGCTGCGTCGGCGTCGGCAACTGCCGGCGTACGCATCACGAGACCATGTGTCCGAGCTTCATGGCGACGCGCGAGGAGAAATACTCCGCCCGCGGCGCGCGCGCCTGCTGTTCGAGATGCTCAAAGGTGAAGTCATCACCGGCGGCTGGCGCGATCCGCAGATGCGCGAGGCGCTGGATTTCTGCCTCGCCTGCAAGGGTTGCAAGGGCGACTGCCCGGTCAACGTCGGCATGGCCAGCTACAAGGCCGAGTTCCTGTCGCATTACGACCACGGCCATCTGCGCCCGCGCAGCGCCTGCGCGATGGTCTTGATCCACGTCTGGGCGCGGATCGCCACGCATATGCCGCGGGCAGCCAACTATTTCGCGCGCAGCAAACCGTGGAGGGAGATGGTCAAGAAGATGGGTGGCATCGCGCGCGAGCGTGAAATTCCGGCGTTCGCCGAACAGACGTTCCGCGCCTGGTTCGCGCAGCGCGCCGTTGCGCGAGTCGACGGTCCGTGCGTGATGTCGTGGCCCGACACGTTTACCAACCATTTCCTGCCCGACGTCGGCAAAGCCGCGGTCGAGGTGCTTGAGCACGCCGGCGGCCGCGTCGTGCTGCCGCCGCGTCCGCTGTGCTGCGGACCGCCGCTGTACGACTGGGGCATGCACGATCGCGCGGTGAAACTGTGGCACGCCACACTCGACACGCTGCGCGACGATATACGCGCCGGTACGCCGATTGTCGGGCTCGAACCGGCGTGCGTCGCGGCGTTTCGCGATGACCTTGGCAACCTGCTCCCCCACGATGAAGACGCCAAGCGGCTGCGCAAGCAGACCTTTACGCTGGCCGAACATCTGCAAGCGATCGGTTACATCCCGAATCCCCTGAGCGGCAAGGCGATTGTGCAGACGCATTGCAACCACAAGGCGGTGATGGGAATGGCATGACCGGGTCGTTCGGCTTCGAGCAGCACCAATATGCGCTGTCGCAACAGATTGGCGAGCGCGTTCTGCTGCCGGCGGTTCGCAAGGCCGACGCGGACCCGCTGGTGATCGCCGACGGATTCAGTTGCCGCGAACAGATTTGGCAAGGCTGTGGGCGGCGAACGTTGCACCTGGCCGAAGTGTTGCGGCTCGCAATCCGGCACGGGAAGCCGCCGTCAGCGGATGCCGCGTCACCGAACGCCCCGCATCGGAAAAGTATCGGAGAATACGCATGAAATCGTCGAATCCGTACGACAGCTTCACGAACAAGGTCGTCGTAGTCACCGGCGCAACGGCCGGGGTCGGTCGCGCGACCGCGCTCGAGTTCGCCCGGCGCGGCGCGCAGGTCGCGCTGCTCGCGCGCGGCCAGGAGGGGCTCGATTCGGCGAAGCGCGAAGTCGAGCTCGCCGGCGGCCATCCGCTTGCGCTTTTGGTCGACGTGGCCGATGCCGATGCCGTCGACAAGGCCGCGTCGGCGATCGAAGATGCATTGGGGCCGATCGATATCTGGGTCAACAACGCCATGGTCACGATCTTCGCGCCATTCAAGGACATCATGCCCGATGAATTCAAACGCGTCACCGAGGTCACGTATCTCGGCAACGTGCACGGCACGATGGCGGCGCTGAAACGGATGCTGCCGCGCAACCGCGGCGTCATCGTGCAGGTGAGTTCGGCGCTCGCGTATCGCAGCATTCCGTTGCAGTCGGCGTATTGCGGCGCCAAGCATGCGATCACCGGTTTCACCGATTCGCTGCGCAGCGAGCTCAAGCATGACCACAGCAAGGTCCGCATCACCGCGGTGCAATTGGCGGCGATGAACACGCCGCAGTTCGGTTGGGCGCGCAATCGCATGCCGTGCAAACCGCAACCGGTGCCGCCGATTTTTCAGCCTGAAGTCGCGGCGCGCGCCATTGTCTGGGCGAGTTGCCATGATCGGCGTCAGGTCGCCGTCGGCGCGCCGACCCTGCTCGCCGAATGGGCGCAGAAAATCGCCCCCGGATGGGTCGACGATTATCTCGCACGCACCGGCTATCGCAGCCAGCAGCTTCTCGACGAACCGGACGATCACGAGCGGCCCGACAACCTGTTCCACCCGGTCGCCGGTGATCCTGGCACGCACGGCCGCTTCGATTCGCGTGCCCAGTCGCACAGCGCCGAAGTGTGGGTTGTCGAACAGCGCAAGTGGCTGCTGCTGGCAGGTCTGGGTCTGGGAGCGCTGCTCTGGGCTGGCACGCGACGCGCGCGGCGCTAGGATGACCGGCGCGGCGACCGCAGGCGTGACCGGGAACACGGCCGTACCCGGAATGCGCTGGGTGGCGCGCTGCGGGTACGTCGCGGAGGGCGTGATCTATCTGCTGATCGGCGGGCTCGCACTGGCCGCGGCATTCGAGCCGGGCCGGCGACCGGACGGTTCCAAGGGCGCGTTGGCAAAACTCGGCGACGCGGCATGGGGCGGCGCGATGTTGACCGTGCTCATGGTCGGGTTGGCCGCGTTCGTGCTGTGGCAATTGGTGCAGGCATTTTCCGATCCCGAGCACCGGCGCGATCGCTGGAGCGCCAAACGGGTGTCGGCGCGTCTGGGCTTTCTGTTGAACGCCGCGCTTCACAGCGTGCTCGTCGGCGCCGCCGCCTGGCGTCTGTTCGCTTTCGGCGGCGGCGAGGACGGCGGCCGTGCGCAAGCGCATTGGACGGGATTGGCGATGCAGCTGCCATTGGGCCGTTGGGGAGTGGCGGTGACCGGCGTCGGCGTTACCGTGTTCGGGCTATTCCAGCTCTACCTCGCGGCAATGCCGAGCAAGTACGAACGCGTCGATCTGACGCATACGAAGCTGCGCGGCAGCATCATCGCGCTGGGAGTACTGGGATTCGTTGCTCGTGGCGTCGTGTTCGGGTTGGTCGGCGCATTTCTTGTCCATGCTGCGTGGCGTCGTGATGCGGAAAAAGCGACCGGTATCGCCGGTGCGCTCGCGGCATTGAAGCGACAGCCCTATGGACCGTGGTTGCTGGGCGCGGTCGCGGTGGGATTGATGGCTTACGGGGTTTTCCAGATCGCCAAGGCGCGTTATCGCGAGATCCGCGCGAGTTGACATGGTGCACCACACGACATCTTTCGATGCTCCCACGCAGCGGTGCATCGGCCGACTTTGGTGCCGCGAGCAAGCGAAACAACCGACGGCCCGATGCGATGATTCGATTTCCCGTTTCGGCGATGAACACCACGCGTCAGGAGATGGACATGCCCGCCGATCACCATGACATTATCGTTATCGGAACCGGTCCGGGCGGCGCCGCGCTCGCGCACCGGCTGGCACCCACCGGCAAGCGCATTCTGATGATCGAGCGCGGCGATTACCTGCCGCGTTCGCGCGCGAACTGGGATGCGAAGACCGTTTTTGTCGATGGCGCGTATCAGACGAAGGAGACCTGGTATGACCAGGACGGCAGCCCATTTCATCCGGGGCTGCACTATTTCGTCGGCGGCAATTCGAAGGTCTATGGTGCGGCGCTGTTCCGGCTGCGCGAGCGCGATTTCGATGCCATCGAGCATGGCGACGGCGTTTCGCCGGCGTGGCCGCTCAAGTACGACGTATTCGAGCCGTATTACGCGCAAGCCGAGCGGTTGTTTCACGTCCACGGCCAGCGCGGCGAGGACCCGACCGAGCCGTCGTCGCGCACCCCGTATCCGTACGCCGCGGTTTCTCACGAACCGCGCATCCAGGACCTCCACGACAGCTTCACGCATGCCGGGCTGCATCCGTTTCATCTGCCGCTCGGCATCCTGC
>JALYSS010000032.1 GCA_030854685.1 Pseudomonadota bacterium
GCGAAGCTTCGGCATCGACGCTTCGTAAATGCCGAGCGTGCGCAACACGCCCGCGAAATGAATGCCTGCCGTTGCGCGCATCGTGTCCGGACAATACAGCGCGGTCGCGGCGACCAGGCTTGCGCACAGTGCATCGGCGTCGGCAACCGCTGGCGAGGGATCACCGCTCGCGACGGCGACGCCGGTTGGCACGCGGCCGAGTGCGGCGATCGACCCGGCGTCGATCCGCCCTTGCGCTGCGAGCGTGTCCTGCATGGCCGCGGGAAGAATCACGATGTCGCACGCCGCACCGCCGATGAAAGCGTCGCGGGTGACGCCCGCCGAGTCGAATATCGCCTCGACGCGGATGCCGGTTTCGCCTTCGAACGTTCCGGCGAGCGCCTGAACGACGCCCTTCGCCGCGCCGGCCGAAAGGACGCGCAGCGGCTCGGCGCGACGTTCCGTCACCGGTCTGCCCGGGCCCCCGAGATCTTCACGATGCGCTCCCACTTGACGATATCGCCCGCCAGGAATTTCTCGAAGGCGCCCGGCGACATCGTCATCGCGACCGCACCCTGCGCAGCCCATGAGGCCTTCGTGTCCGGACGCGAGACGATTTTCGTGATTTCCGCGTTGAGCCGATCGACGATCGCAGACGGCGTGTTCTTCGGTGCGACCAGGCCGAGCCAGATCACCGCCTCGTAACCGGGAACTCCGGCCTCGGAAAGCGTCGGCACGTCCGGCATCACGCTCGAACGCTCCTTGCCGCTCGTCGCGAGCGCGCGCACCTTGCCGGCTTTCACGTGCCCGCTCATGACCGTCACCGCGTCGAACATCATTTCGACCTGTCCCCCCAGCACGCCAGTGCGGGCGCCGGAACTTTCCTTGTAAGGCACGTGGACGATGTCGACGCCGGCCATCGACTTGAACAGCTCGCCCGCCATGTGGTACGGGGTGCCGGGACCCGACGACGCGTAGTTGAGCTTGCCCGGCTGTGCCTTCGCGAGTGCGATCAGTTCCTTCAGCGTCCTCGCCGGCACCGTCGGATTCACGACGAGCACCAGGTCGGAAGAGTTGATCGGCGCAATCGCCGTGAAATCGCGCATCAGCACAAACGGCTTGTTCGGCATCAGCGATTCGTTGACGGTATGCGTGTTGGATATCAGCAGCAGCGTGTAACCATCGGGCGGGCTTTGCGCCACGATTTCCGTGCCGACGACCGACCCGCCGCCCGGCCGATCCTCGATGATGAACGCCTGCCCCATCGCCTGCTGCAGCCGCTGCGCGAGAAAACGCGCATAGACGTCGGCCGGTCCGCCCGCGGCGAATGGCACGACGATCCTGACCGGCCGCGATGGATAGTCGTCGGCGGCCGCAGCGAACGCGGAGGCGGCGAGCAGTGCACCGAGAAGCAAGCGCAGGCAACGCATGGCAGGTCCTCGAAAGTGTCGGCCGAACCGGCGCATCCTACGCCAGTTGACGGGATTGGAACTCCAGAAGCGCGTGCATTCGAGCGCCTTATACTGACGCGTCCCGCGCAGCCCGATCCGGGGACGCCACGCCATGCCGACCGCCTCGTGCGAACTCGCCGTGCTCTTTGCCGACGTCAGCGGCAGCACGCGACTCTACGAGACGCTCGGCGACGAGCGCGCGCTGGCGACGGTCGGCAATGCCTCGCGCTCGTGCGCGAGGCTTGCGACGGCCATGCGGGTCGCGTCATCAAGACGATCGGCGACGACCACGCTCACCGTCAAGGGCAAGCTGCGCGACGTGAGCGTCTGCGAATTGCTGTGGCAGGACTCGAACGACGACCTGACGACGCTTTCGACGCGCGTCACCGTGCCGCCCGCGCGGCTATGCGTTCGCCATGGCAGTCGCGAAATCGTGCTCGGCGAATGGCAGGCGACGCTCGCACTCGGCCGCGACGCGCAGAACGACATCGTGATCGGCGACAAGATGGCGTCGCGGATGCACGCGCACATCGAGCGCCGCCGCGACCGGTTCGTGCTCATCGACCACAGCTCGAACGGCACGTTCCTGACTTTCGAGGGCGAACCGGAAATTCCGTTGCGGCGCGAGGAATTCGTGCTGCGGGGACGCGGCCGCATCAGCTTCGGCCATGCGCATGCGACCGCTCCGGGCGAAACCGTCGACTTCGCCTGCAGCGGCTGAGCGTCAGCGATCGACCCGGCGGGACTTTAACGCGCCTTATGCGTGCACCGCGCGCCGCGTCGTCGCCGACAGTGTCTGGCGTGAGCGTTCGTAGTCCGCCCACGGGTCGGCACGACGACGCGCGACGACACGCATCGCGTTGTCGATGTTGAAATGCTCGCCGCGGACGTCGGCGTCGAGATCGCTCCACGCGATCGGCATCGACATCGGCAATCCCGGGCGGGCACGCAACGAATATGCCGCAACCGCCGTTGCACCTTCCGCGTTGCGCAGGTAATCGACGTAGACGCGCCCGACGCGCGCGTCCTTGTCGACCTTCGCGGTAAAGAGTTTTGGCGCTTCGCCGGCAAGCCTGTCCGCGATCGCCCGCGCGAAGTCGCGCGTTTCGAGCCACGTATGGCGGCGCGTAATGGGCAGGACGAAGTGCAACCCTTTGCCGCCCGTGGTTTTCACAAACCAGCGAAGCTGCAAACGATCGAGCAGCGCGCGGACGTGCGCGGCCGCCTCGCGCATCGCCGTCCACGGCAACGCGGTGTCCGGGTCGAGATCGAGCGTGATGCGGTCGGGCCGCTCGAGCCGGGGAAAGCTCGCGCCCCAGGTGTGAAACTCGTACGTGCCGTTCTGTACCGCGCGCACGACGTCGGCGGCGTCGGCAAGCCGCATGAACGGCGGCGAATCCTCGTCATCGACCCGCCCCGGCAGCGGATGCTTCTGGAAAAAGCAGTCGTCGAACGCGCCTCCCATGCACTTCACCACGGCAATCGGGCGGGGTGCCAGCTGTGGCAGCAGCCACGGCGCCAGCGCCTCGTGGTAGCGGACGACGTCGAGCTTCGTATGCCCGGGGGCCGCGGCGATCGGCCGTTCGGGATTGCTGATCGCGACGCCTGCGACGCGCGTGAGCCATGGCGGAGATCGGAGAGCCTCGATGCGACGGGCATTCGTAATCGACATCGCGTACCTTTCTTTCTACGTCAAGAATACGGCGCAAACTGCGTACCACGCGAAAACACCAAATAGATTCAGACACTTGTGCGTTACACACCGCGGGGGTTCCGCAACCTTTACCGGGCGCACGATGCACAATTTGCCGCTGCGACAAAAGGTTGCCGTCCACGGGCCGATTCCATTACGCTTGGATCTCGAAAATCACGCGGAAGGACTTCACTCATGGCCACCGACCTCAATCCCCGCATGCCGGAAGCGGCGATGGATGCAACATCGCTTTACCGCGAAGACATCTACACCGATCGCAAGGTCGGGACGCTGCGCGTGTTGTTGCCGGTCAAAGCCGACGGCACGCCCGATGCGCTGCGCCGCACCGTCTACCAGGGCGAAGCGCAACTGATGACGAACGTCGGTCCGATGCCGATCAGCTTCGATATCGAGGCCCACAACCTTCCCGACGCCGTCGCGAAATATGGAGAAGCGACCAAAGTCGGCATCGAGCGCGCGATGCGCGAACTGCAGGACATGCGTCGCCAGGCGTCGTCGTCGATCATGCTTCCACCCGCCGGTGCCACACTCGGCCCTGGTGGCGCACTCCCCGGAGGCGGCAAGATCCAGCTCCCGTGAAAGCGTGACCCGGGGTCTAGCGTTTTGATTCGCGGCGCTCCGGGGTGACGCGCAACGGCGCGCCGGCGCGCTTTGGTGTCGCGATCGAGGGCAGGTGCCAGCCGGGATGGTCCGCGAAGCGCTGCACGAGAAAGTCGATGAACGAGCGCACCTTCGCCGACAGATGCCTGCGGCTGGCATACGCGGCGTTGATGTCGATTGCCGGCGCGACGTAATCGGGCAGGAGTGGCAGCAACCGCCCTGCGCGAACGTCGTCTGCGACGATGAAATCCGGTTCGAGGTTGATGCCGACGCCCGCGACCGCCAGGGCTGCGAGCATCGCCCCGTTGTTCGCGTGCACCGGGCCGTTCACTTTCACTTCATGGACAGCATGCTTCGCATCGCTGAAGCGCCAGACGTTGCCGACCGACGAATACGCGTAGGTCAGGCAGGGATGAGACAGGAGATCGGCAGGCGTGCGTGGCGTCGGATGCTCCGCCAGGTAGGATGGCGCGGCGCAACAGATCATTTGCGACACGCCGATCCGACGTCCGATCAGCGCGGGGCTGCCGATGTCGCCGATCCGGATCGCGAGGTCGATGCCTTCATCGACGAGGTCGATCGCGCGGTCGGACAGTTCTATGTCGAATCGCAACCGCGGGTATTGTTGCCGGAAGTCCGCAATCGCCCCGGTCAGATAACGGGTGCCGAAGCTGATCGGCGCGGTCAGCTTCAGCGTGCCGCGCGGAACGATGGCCGACGCGGTAATTTCCTCTTCGGCTTCCTCGAGGTCGGCGAGCAGCTGGACGCACCGCTCGTAGAACACCTGCCCGATTTCGGTGAGCGAAAGCCGGCGCGTCGTTCGGTTCAGGAGGCGCGCGCCAAGATGCGCCTCGAGTTCGGCGACCCGCCGCGACACGGCGGACACGGAGAGATCGAGCCGCTCCGCCGCCCGCGCGAAGCTTCCCGACTCGACGACCTTCGCGAACGCAAGCAGCGACTGAAAACGGTCCATCGATTCCGGTTCTGGAAATGGGTTATTGCATTCTACGCAATAGTTATTTCAATTACGATCTGTTTATTCCTGAAGCCGCAAGTGTCAGTATCCCTGCGTCGCGCCGCTTGGCGCATTTCAACGAAGGAGTGATCTCCATGAAGCTCTACTACGCCCCCGGCGCCTGCTCGCTGGCCGCGCACATCACGCTGCGGGAATCGGGATTGCCGTTCGATCTCGCGCGCGTCGACCTGCGCGAGCACAAGACCGCCGACGGCCTTGACTACTACGCCATCAACCCGAAAGGCTACGTCCCGCTCCTCGAACTCGACGATGGCGAGCGCCTGAGCGAAGTGGCGGTGATCCTT
>JALYSS010000054.1 GCA_030854685.1 Pseudomonadota bacterium
CTTCCGGCGTCCGACGCCGCCGACGCGCTCGCCGCGGCGATCTGCCACGCGCACGCGTCGACCGGTATCGGCGCGCTGGCGCGGCGCGGCTACCGCGTGCGCGCGGGACGTCTCCTGTCAATATGAACGGGCTAGAATCCGCGCCATGATCGGCCGCCTTTCCGGCATCCTGCTCGAAAAGAATCCGCCGCAGTTGCTGCTCGACGTGCAGGGCGTCGGCTACGAGGTCGACGTGCCGATGAGCACGTTCTACAACCTGCCGCAGAACGGCGAGCGCGTCACACTGTTCACGCATCTCGTCGTGCGCGAGGACGCGCATCTTCTGTACGGTTTCGGTTCCGACAACGAGCGGTGCGCGTTCCGGCAGTTGCTGAAGGTCAACGGCATCGGCGCCAGGATCGCGCTGTCCGTCCTGTCGGGGCTATCCGTCGGCGAACTCGCGCAGGCGATCGCGGAGCAGGCAACGGGACGTCTCACGCGCGTACCGGGCATCGGCAAGAAGACGGCCGAGCGGCTGTTGCTCGAGCTGAAGGACAAGTTCGCCGCCGAGTTCACGCAGACGGTTGGCATCAATCGTGCACCACCGGCCGCGTCGGATATCATGAACGCGCTCCTGGCACTCGGCTACAGCGAGCGCGAGGCGGTTGCCGCCGTCAAGCAACTGCCCGACGGCGTCGCGGTCGCGGACGGCATCAAGCAGGCGCTGAAGCTGCTCGCGAAAGCGTGACCCAACGATGGCCATCGAAAACGATGAACTGACGCGCATCGTCGTCGGCAAGAGTGCCGGCCCGCGGGAAGACGCGCTCGAGCGCGCGCTGCGTCCGCGCCGTCTCGACGAATACATCGGCCAGGAAAAAATCCGCGACCAGCTCGGCATCTTCATCGAAGCGGCGAAGCGACGCGCCGAGGCGCTCGATCACGTGCTGCTGTTCGGGCCGCCGGGACTCGGCAAGACGACGCTCTCGCACATTCTCGCGTACGAGCTCGGAGTCAATCTCAGGCAGACGTCGGGCCCGGTGCTCGAGCGCCCGGGCGACCTCGCGGCGATCCTGACCAACCTCGAGCCACGCGACGTATTGTTCATCGACGAGATTCACCGGCTCTCACCGATCGTAGAGGAAATCCTCTATCCGGCGCTCGAGGATTTCCAGATCGACATCATGATCGGCGAGGGGCCAGCCGCGCGCAGCGTGAAGATCGACCTGCCCCCGTTCACGCTGGTCGGCGCCACGACCCGCGCGGGGATGCTCACCAATCCGCTGCGCGACCGCTTCGGCATCGTCGCGCGGCTCGAATTCTATTCACCGCAGGAGCTGACGCAGATCGTCGCGCGCTCGGCGCAGCTGCTGTCGATCGCCGTCGCACCCGAAGGCGCAATCGAAATCGCGCGACGCTCTCGCGGCACGCCGCGCATCGCGAACCGGTTGCTCCGCCGCGTGCGCGATTACGCTGAAGTCCGCGCGGACGGCGACGTGACGCGGCCGGTTGCCGATGCCGCACTGTCGATGCTCGACGTCGACGGCTCGGGCCTCGATACGATGGACCGGAAGCTTCTCACGACGGTCCTCGAAAAATTCGCCGGCGGCCCGGTCGGCGTCGACAATCTGGCCGCGGCGATCGGCGAGGAACGCGACACGATCGAAGACGTGCTCGAGCCGTACCTGATCCAGCAGGGGTTCCTGCAGCGTACGTCGCGCGGACGCGTCGCGACCGCGCTCGCGTATCGCCATTTCGGACTGGCGACGCCGACGGCCGGCGGCGAGCTTTTTCCCGGCCAGTGACGCATTGGAGCGCTTCGACGTCCCGATACGCGTCGACTACGAAGACACCGACGCCGCCGGCGTCGCCTATTGCGGCAACTACCCAGTGGACCCCGTCCGCTGGCGCTCCGAGCGCATTCCGGCGCCGCTCGCGCGCCGGGTCGCGCCGCCAGTCATCAGCGAACCGGTATCCGATGCCCGTCAACCGCCGCGAGGCCTGAGCACGCCGTGAACGTCCATACCGATCTTTCATTCCTGACGCTGATCATTCATGCCTCGGTCATCGTCCAGGGGATTCTCGCTCTCCTCGCCGCATTCTCGATGTGGTCGTGGTGGCAGATCTTCCTCAAGATGTTCCAGCTGCGTCGCATCGCGCGCGAAACCGACGCGTTCGAGGACGAGTTCTGGCAAGGCGGCAACCTCGAGACGCTGTATCGCCAAGCCGGCCAGGCGCGCGTCGGCGGCGGCCTCGAGCACATCTTCACGGCGGGCTTTCGGGAATTCTCGAAGCATCGGCGGCAAGGAAGCGCGTCCGACGTCACGCTCGACGCCGCGCGACGCGCGATGCGCGCGGTGTATCAGCGTGAAATCGATGCGATCGAGGCGCACCTCGCCGGGCTTGCGACGGTAGGCTCGGTTTCGCCGTACATCGGGCTCTTCGGAACGGTGTGGGGCATCATGAATGCGTTCCGCGGCCTGGCGAATGTCAGCCAGGCAACGCTCGCGAACGTCGCACCGGGTATTGCGGAGGCGCTGATCGCGACCGCGATCGGGCTGTTCGCCGCGATTCCGGCCGTCGTCGCGTACAACCGTTTCACGCACGACGTCGACCGCCTCGCCGTGCGCTTCGAGTCGTTCATCGAGGAATTCTCGAACATCCTGCAAAGGCAGGGATGAGTTCCAGGGTCAGAAGACAGAAGTCAGGAAAGGCGCGCCGGCGCTTCGCGTCGCGCCCTCCTTCGGTATTCTGTCTTCTGTATTCTGACTCCTGACTCCTGAATGAGACGGGTCCGCAAGTCGATCAACCAGATCAACGTCGTGCCGTACATCGACGTGATGCTGGTGCTGCTCGTGATCTTCATGGTCACGGCGCCGCTCGTGGCGCCCGGCGAGATCCAGTTGCCCACGGTCGGGTCGAAGCTCACGGTGCCCGTGCAACCGCTTAACGTGCGGCTGGAAGGAAAAATGATCACGCTGAAGGATGGGACGAACAGCGTGCGCCGGGTGACGCAGGAACAACTGGTCGAGAGCGTACAGGCCGCGCAGCAGGTGAGCGACCGTCCCGTCGTGATCGAGGCGGACAAGAACGCCCGTTATCAGGACGTCCTCGAC
>JALYSS010000071.1 GCA_030854685.1 Pseudomonadota bacterium
GTGCCAGCTTCACCGCGATCGCCGCGAACACACCGCTTTGCACGTACCGCTGCGCGGTCTCCCACGCGGGGCGCGCGGACAGCCAGCGCGACACGCGCGCGGCACCCAGCACGAAAAGCGTATCGCCGGCCACCGCGATGACGATCTGCGTTACACCCAGCAGCAGCGATTGCAGCAGCACCGATCCGTGTGCCGGGACGACGAACTGTGGAAAGAGTGCCAGGTAGAACAGCGCGACCTTCGGATTGAGGATGCTGGTCAGGAGGCCGGTGTGATACAGCTTCGCGGGCGGCTCCGAGGCGAGCGCGCGCGGCGCGAACAGCGCGGCATCGCGCGAGCGCAATGCGTCCCAGGCGAGCCACAACAGATACGCGGCGCCGGCCAGCCGCACGCCATCGAACAGTACGGGCACGGCGATGAGCACGGCCGACAAGCCGAGCGATGCCGCGACGACGTGGACTGCGAATCCGCTCGTCGTGCCGGTGAGCGATATCAAGCCCGCCGTGCGTCCCTGGCAAAGCGTGCGCGATATCAGGTACAGCAGGTTCGGACCGGGCGTCACGACGAGCACCACGCACGCGGCAACGAACAGCGGATAGTTGTCGAGCATCCGTTAGCGCCTGGTCACGCGATGCGCTCGATCGCAAGCGCGGTCGCCTCGCCGCCACCGATGCAGAGTGCAGCGACGCCGCGCTTGCCGCCGTGCTTGCGCAGCGCACCGAGCAGCGTTACGACGATGCGCGCGCCGGACGCACCGATCGGGTGGCCAAGCGCACACGCGCCGCCATGCACGTTGACCCGCTCGCGCGGGATGCCGTGCTCCTTCATCGCGGCCATCGTCACGACGGCGAACGCCTCGTTGATCTCGAAGAGGTCGACGTCGCGCGTCGTCCACCCGGTCTTCCTGAAAAGCTTTTCGATCGCCCCGACCGGCGCCGTCGTGAACAGGCCCGGCTCCTGCGCATGCGCCGCGTGGCCAACGATGATCGCCAACGGCTTGAGGCCGCGCGCCTCCGCCGTCGAGCGGCGCATCAGCACGACCGCCGCGGCGCCGTCGGAAATCGAGCTCGAGTTCGCCGCCGTCACCGTGCCTTCCTTGCGGAACGCTGGCTTCAACCCGGGAATCTTTTCGGGAGACGCCTTGGCAGGCTGCTCGTCGTGGTCGATCACGACGTCGCCTTTCCTGCCGCTCACCGTCACCGGCGCGATTTCCCACGCAAACGTGCCGTCCTGGTTGGCAGCGAGCGCGCGCGACAGCGACGACAGCGCGAACTCGTCCTGCGCCTCGCGCGTGAACGAGAAGCTCTGCGCGCAGTCCTCGGCGAACGATCCCATCAGCCGGCCCTTGTCGTACGCGTCCTCGAGGCCATCCTGGAACATGTGGTCGTAAACGCTCTGATGCCCCATCCGATAGCCGGCTCGCGCCTTCGGCATGAGGTACGGCGCATTGCTCATGCTTTCCATGCCACCCGCGACGATCACATCCGCCGACTGCGCGGCGAGTGCGTCGTGCGCGAGAATCATCGCCTCCATCGCCGAGCCGCACATCTTGTTGACCGTCGTGCATCCGGTCGAAAGCGGAAGGCCGCCCTTGATCGACGCCTGCCGCGCCGGCGCCTGGCCCTGTCCGGCCGTCAGCACGCAACCGAAGATCGTCTTGTCGACGTCTTGCGGCGCGATGCCCGCGCGCTCGACCGCCGCCTTGATGGCCACCGCGCCGAGATCGCTCGCAGACAGCGACGAGAAGTCGCCCTGGAAGCCACCCATCGGCGTCCGCGCGGCGCCGACGATGACGATCGGATCATTGGTCATGGCGATTCCCTTTCATTCGCTCGTCGCCAATGAGGTCAGAGCTGCAACGTCCGGGAAGTTTCCGAACCTTATGGCCCCGACCCCATAAACTGAACGAAGTCACCAGCAACGACGCTTCACATCGCTCGCACGCAGGCTTCATCGCAAGGCTCATTTCGATTCGTTGAAAAGCTCGCGCCCGATGAGCATCCGCCGGATCTCGGAGGTCCCGGCACCGATTTCATACAGCTTCGCGTCGCGCCAGAGCCGGCCTGTCGGAAACTCGTTGATGTAGCCGTTGCCGCCGAGACACTGGATCGCTTCGCCGGCCATCCACGTCGCCTTCTCGGCCGCGTAGAGAATAGCGCCGGCGGCGTCCTTGCGCGTCGTTTCGCCACGGTCGCAGGCGCGGCCCACCGTATAGACATACGCGCGGCACGCGTTCATCGTCGTATACATGTCCGCGAGCTTGCCCTGCATCAGCTGGAATTCACCAATCGACTGGCCGAACTGGCGCCGTTCGTGCACATACGGCAGCACGGCGTCGAAGCAGGCGGCCATTATGCCGAGCGGCCCGCCGGCGAGCACGACGCGCTCGTAGTCGAGGCCGCTCATCAGCACGTTGATGCCGCGACCCTCCTCGCCGAGCATGTTCCCGGCGGGGACTTCGCAGTTGTCGAACACGAGCTCGCCGGTATTCGAGCCGCGCATGCCGAGCTTGTCGAGCTTTTGCGCCGTCGTGAAGCCGCGCATGCCCTTCTCCACGATGAACGCCGTAATGCCGCGCGGACCCGCATGCGGATCGGTCTTTGCATAGACGACGAGCGTGTCCGCGTCGGGCCCGTTGGTGATCCACATTTTCGTGCCGTTCAACACATATGCGTCACCGCGTGGCTCGGCACGCAACCGCATCGAGACGACGTCGGAACCGGATCCGGACTCGCTCATCGCCAACGCGCCGACGTGCTCGCCGGCAACGAGCTTCGGCAGGTAGCGCCGCTGCTGCGCGTCGCTGCCGTTACGGCGGATCTGATTGACGCAGAGGTTCGAGTGCGCGCCGTACGAGAGTCCGACCGATGCCGACGCGCGAGAGATTTCTTCCATCGCGACGATGTGCGCCAGGTAGCCGAGTCCAGCACCGCCATGCGTTTCCTCGACGGTAACGCCGAGGAGTCCCATGGCGCCCAACTTTCGCCATAGATCGGCCGGAAAGACGTTGTCGTGGTCGATCACCGCGGCGCGCGGCGCGATCTCGGCGGCGGCAAACGCGCGCACCGACGCGCGCAGCATGTCGATCGTGTCGCCGAGTTCGAAGTTGAGCGACGGGATATTGATCATCCGGATGCATCCGATTTGCCGCGCATCACCATCAGCGTCTGCTGCATGATCGCCACCAGCGTTCGCGAACCGTCACGCTCGGCGTGAACCTCGCCCCGCGTGATCGCGAGTGTACGACCGGGTTTGACGACGAAGCCTTCCGCGACGATCTGCTCGCCTTGCGCCGGTGCGAGCAGGTTCAGCTTGTATTCGACGGTCAGCACCGAGCTGTCCGCTGGAAACAGCGTGTAGCCCGCGTAGCCGCCCGCGGAATCGACGAGCGTTGCCAGAATACCCGCGTGAACGTAGCCGTGCTGCTGCGATGTCTCGGGCCGCGGGGTCAGCGCGATCGAACAGTACCCCGGACGGATATCGACAAGCCGGGCGCCGATCAACGCCATCGCGCCCTGCCGGTCGAAACTCTCCCGCACGCGCTCGGCGAAGCCTTCGAGGGCCGGTGTGAAGGTCGTGGCTGTGGAACTCATCGATGTTGGAGACCGCTCGGTCACCCCGACGCTCCCGCGCCCCTTGCCGCTTCGCGACTCGTCCCTCGATTGTCCATTCCGTTTACGTAAACGTCAATCATGCCTCCGACTTCGCCTCGACCTTGAGCCGCCGCCGGCATTCCCGCTCGATGCCGTCGATTTCGGCCAGGACGATCTCGATGTCCTCGCGCTGCTGCAAAAGGCGCGTGCGACGCTCGGCGAGAAGTGCCAGGAACGCCGCCAGTTGCGCGCGCTCGTTGCGTCGCACTTCGTAGAGATCGAGCAATTCGCCAATCTCCGAGAGCGCAAGCCCGAGTCGTTTGCCGCGCAGGATCAGCTTCAGCCGCACCCGCTCGCGCTCTGCGTAGATGCGTGTTCGCTTTTCGCGTCCGGGTGCGAGCAGCCCGCAGTCTTCGTAGAAACGTATCGCCCGCGTCGTCAGCGCGAACTCGCGTGCGAGATCCGAGATCGTGTACGTCGCGCGCGAACTCGGCGGGGCAGCGTTGCGGTTCGTGGTGGACATGCGATGCGTCGTGCGAGGCGCACGGCGAGGCGTGGCGGCGCCGGGTGGCACGATAACATAGCGCGTATGCGAGATTCCCTTCCGACCGCGCTCGTCGAAATCGCCGATGATCCGCCGCAACCGGGGCACACCCGTCACGTCGCGCCGGGCGTGCTGTGGCTGCGCATGCCGCTGCCATTCGCACTGAACCACGTCAACCTGTGGCTGGTCGAGGAAGCCGACGGGTACACGCTGGTCGATTGCGGCTACGGCGATGCGACGACGCGCGCGCATTGGCAGCGCCACTTCGCGACGACGCTCGCCGATCGCCCCATTCGGCACATCGTCGCGACGCATTGTCATCCCGACCACCTGGGGAACGCGGCATGGCTCGCGGCGCGTTTCGGGTGCACGATTTCGATGACGCAGAGCGAGTTTCTCGCCGCGCATGCGCTGATCGGGCAGCAGGCCGGATTCGGCCCCACGGATGTGTGCGCGCTCTTTGCACGCCATGGCATGGCGGCCGAGCATCTCGCGGAGTTCACGGCGCGCGGCAACCAGTACCGTCGCGGGGTCCCGGAAGCGCCGCATGCGTTTGCGCGACTGATCGACGGTGACGTGATGACGGTTGGCCCGTGGCAGTGGCGCATCATCGCGGGCTACGGGCACTCGCCCGAGCACGCAGCGCTCGCGACCGGTGAAGGACGCCTGCTGATCGCAGGCGACATGCTGTTGCCGCGCATCAGCACCAACGTCGCCGTGTGGCCCGGCGAGCCGGATGGCGATCCCGTGGCGCGCTTTCTCGCATCGCTTGCGGCGTTCGAAAACCTGCCGCCCGACACCCTCGTATTGCCTTCGCACGGGTCGCCCTTTCGCGGCATCGCCGCGCGGGTCGCACGCTTGCGGGCGCATCACGCGGAACGGCTCGCCGAGTTGCACCGGGCGCTGATGGGTGCCGGTGTGCCGCAATCGGCGCAGGACGTGATCCCCGTGCTGTTCAGGCGCGAACTCGACGTGCAGCAGCGCTTCTTCGCGATGGGAGAGGCGATCGCACACCTCAATCACCTTTGGCGCGAGGGGCGCATCGAGCGCCGCGTGGCGAACGACGGGTCGATTCGCTTCGCCGCGTAAAATGACGGCATTGCCGTCTCCGGCGGCTTACCTTCACGAATAAACGATGTCCGCTCCCGCACCCGCCTCCACCACGCCGCCTTCCGCACCCGCCGCTGCTGGTGCAGGGTTCGATCCCGTCAAGCTCGCCGAATCGCTCGCCGCCGCGGCTGAAAAAAGCGCGAAGGTGATGGGTGACTTCGCCGCGCGCAACGCAGGGAAGCAGGCCGCTGTCGCGAGTGACGAACTGGGACTCGGGAAAGCGTTCATGGAACTCGGCGCCAGGATGCTCGCGAATCCGGCGCGAATCGCCGAAGGCCAGGTGAGCCTCTGGCGCGATTACATGGGCCTCTGGCAGGCGTCGATGCTGCGGATGATGGGTGCATCGGCGCTGTCGGTCGCCGAGCCTTCGAGCGGCGACAAGCGCTTCAAGGATGCCGCCTGGCACGAGTGCTTCCTGTTCGACTACATCAAGCAGTCGTACCTGATCATCGCACGCTGGCTGCACGAGCAGGTCGCCAGCGTCGAAGGCTTGTCCGAGCCAACGAAGAAGAAGGTCGATTTCTTCACGCGCCAGTACATCGATGCGCTCGCGCCGTCGAACTTCGCGCTGACCAATCCGGAAGTGTTCCGCGAAACGATCGCGAGCGGCGGCCAGAACCTCGTTCGGGGCTTGAACAACCTGCTCGACGACATCGAGCGCGGCAATGGCCAGTTACGCATCTCGATGACCGATTCGAAGGCGTTCGAGCTCGGCGTCAACATCGCGACGACGCCGGGAAAGGTCGTGTTCCAGAACGATCTGATGCAGCTGCTCCAGTACGAGCCCTCGACCGCGAAGGTCTGGAAGCGGCCGCTCCTCGTCATCCCGCCGTGGATCAACAAGTACTACATCCTCGATCTCCGGGAAAAGAACTCGTTCGTCCGCTGGGCGGTGAACGAAGGCATGACGGTGTTCGTCGTCTCGTGGGTCAATCCGGACGAGCGGCTCGCGCACAAGGATTTCGAGGATTACGTCGTCGAGGGTCCGCTCGCGGCGCTCGACGCGATACAGAAGGCGACAGGAGAGGCCGACGCGAACGTTGTCGGCTATTGCCTCGGCGGCACGCTGCTCGCCGCGACGCTCGGCTATCTCGCCGGAAAGAAGCAGAAGCGGATCGCGAGCGCGACGTTCATGTCGGCGCTGATCGACTTCACCGCCGCCGGCGAGCTCGAAGTGTTCATCGACGAAGACCAGGTCGCGTCGCTCGAAAAGAAGATGGCGGAGCGCGGCTATCTCGAAGGCAGCGAGATGGCGAACACGTTCAACCTGCTGCGCGCCAACGACCTGATCTGGTCGTTCGTGATCAACAACTACCTGCTCGGACGCGATCCGTTCCCGTTCGACCTCTTGCACTGGAACTGTGATTCGACGCGGATGCCCGCGCAGATGCACAGTTTCTACCTGCGCAACATGTACATGAAGAACAAGCTGCGCGAGCCGGGCGGGCTCACGCTCGCCGGCGTCCCGATCGACCTCTCCAAGGTGGTGGTGCCGACGTATTTCGCGTCGGCGCTCGAGGATCACATCGCGCCGTGGAAGACGACGTACGCCGGTCCGGGACTCATGAAAGGCAAGTCGCGCTTCGTGCTGTCGGGCTCCGGGCATATCGCGGGGATGATCAATCCGCCGGCTGCCAACAAATATGGCTACTGGACCAACGACAAGCTCGCCGACAATGCGGACGGCTGGTTTGCCGACGCGCAACAACACCAGGGATCATGGTGGACCGACTGGCGCGCGTGGCTCGAGCCGTATCTCGATCGCGAGGTGCCGGCGCGCGCACCCGGGAAGGGCAAGCTTCCGGCGATCGAAGCGGCGCCGGGCTCGTATGCGCGTCTTCGTGCAGACGCGTGACTTCGATCACGCTTCGCCGTCAACCGCCCAACAGAAGGCCTGACATGCAGTCGCAACCGTTGCTATCCTTCGTTCGCTGGCCGCTCGCGCTCGCCTTCGCGTTGACGACGACGGCAGCGCTTGCGCAGCCGTCCCCGGCGCCGGCGGAACGCGCATGCACCCATTGCGGCGTCGTGGAGCACGTTCGTCATGTCGAAACCAAGGGTCAGTCTTCCGGTCTCGGCGCCGTCGCCGGCGGCGTGCTCGGGGGCGTGCTGGGCCATCAGATCGGCAGCGGTCGCGGCAACACCGTCGCGACAATCGCAGGCGCGGGGGCCGGTGCGTATGCCGGGAACCAAGTGGAAAAGAACCGGAACCGGAAGGCCTACTGGTCGGTGGCCGTGAGGATGGATAACGGAACCAAGCGGACGTTTTCGTTCAACGACAAGCCCGGATTCCGTGAAGGCGACCGCATCAAGACGCTGGACGGCGGCCGGCGCCTCGCGCTCGCCGCCCATTAGCGCGCCGCCAATTAGTTGGGGCGTTCGGCGGGCTTCGGAGCCACCGGGGCGACCCGTACCGGTCCGCGCTCCCCGGGAACAGGGGCTGGCGGCAGCGCAAACGCAGCAGGCGCCGGGACCTGCGCCGGAACAACGCGCGGCAGCGCCGGCATGAACGGCGGCGGGAGATAGACAGGCGCGGGCAACGCGGCCGGCGCTCGCATGGGCGCAGGACGAAGCGCACGCTCGGCGGGCACGACCGGCGCCGACGGCGCATTCGGCACGGAACGCGTCGGC
>JALYSS010000078.1 GCA_030854685.1 Pseudomonadota bacterium
GCAGTGTGACGCTTCCTCCTCCATGCGTCGCCAGTGGTCCGCGCCGGTTGCCGCCGCTGCCGTTGAAACCGCCGCCGATGCAGCGGCGCGCTTGATCTGCGTCGGTGGCGCTTGCGGCGCCGACGCCGGCGCGACGGGTACCGCCTTGACCTCCTTCTCCACCGCCGCACGGTGAGGTGCCCGCGCTGGCGCCGGTCGCGGAGGCAGTGATTGGATCTCGACCGGTGGCTCGCGGCCGGGCGACGTCACGGGTGCCGGTGCGTCGGTCGATAACGCCGTGGCGGCGTTCCCGGTCGGTTCGGACGCAGCCAGGCCCCTCGACGGTACCGGCGCTGGCAGCGCCTCGCTTGCGACACCTTCGGCGGCGGCTGGTGCTTCGCTCGTGGGTACGGGAGTCGAGCCTGGTGCGCCGACGCCGCGATCGATCGCCTCGTGTTCTGCCATCCAGAGACCGCTGCCCTGTATGCGCCACGCGACGACGGTTGCGATCGCAATGGCGACGACGATGCAGGCTGCGATGAGACCGACCGCGAGACGACGCCGATTCGGTCCGGCGGCGTATGCCGGCGAAGCACCTGCTCCACCCGTCGGGGTCGTTGCGCTGTCGCTGTCCTCCGCTGTCGCCGAGGCGTGATTCGCGGCAACAGCCGCGGGATCCCGAGGCTCGACCTGCGCCGCGTTCGCCGCCGGAACGCGGGAAGCGCGCGACAGCGACGCCGCGGCGGCGACCGCGGCGATCGGTGTCGGGACCGACTGCTCGGCGCCGCAATGGATGCAATGGCGCGCACCGGCCGGATTCTGCTTCCCGCAACTCGCGCAGGTCATTCGCGTTTCTCCGTATTCGCGGCCGACGCATTGCCGTTCTCGTCCCGGGGCGGCGACGTCGAGAGCCCTCCATCCTGCCCGAAATCCAGCCCCGATTGAAGGCGTGCACGTTTTTTACACGACGACCGGTCGTCGGCTGTTGCGACCGCGGCGCCATAGTCATGGTCAATTCGCGCTCGCGTTGTCAATCTCTGATACTCGCGTCGCGATCGCGGCCCGCGAGGCTTTCACGCGATAATCGGCTTTACGCCCCCTTGCAGGATCCGACCATGCCCGTCGACATTCCCAGGATCGAACAGCTGACCCGCGGCTTGTTGGAGGCGATCGGCGAAGACCCGGACCGCGAAGGTCTCGTGAAAACGCCGGAACGCGTGGCCAGGACATTGGCTTTCCTGACGTCGGGCTATCGGACCGACCTGGCGACGCTCATCAACGACGCGATCTTCACGCAAACGACGAACAGCATGGTCATCGTGAAGAACATCGAGGTCTACAGCCTCTGCGAGCACCACATGCTGCCATTCTTCGGCCGCTGCCACATCGGGTACATACCGACCGGACGCGTGTTCGGCGTGAGCAAGCTCGCGCGGCTAGTCGACATGTACGCGCGCCGGCTGCAGTTGCAGGAGCGGCTCACCGAGCAGATCTCGCAGGCGGTCTTCGATTCGATCGGCGCGCGCGGCGTCGGCGTGATGATCGAGGCGCGGCATTTGTGCATGATGATGCGCGGCGTCGAGAAGCAGAATTCGGAGATGGTGACGTCGTCGGTGCTGGGAACGTTTCGCGAGTCGGAAGCGACACGCGACGAATTCCTCGCGCTCATCGGTTCGCGTGGCAGCTGACGGCGCCACGGCGGCGCCGTCCTTGCGCAAGCGCCCTACTCGGCCATGACCGGCGGCGCGATCCCTCCGCCGCGTCCGGGTTTCAGCAGCATCACCAGCGGGATCATCACAAAGAAGCTCGCCACGATCACCCAGAACGCGCGCAGGAGGCCCAGCATTTGCGCCTGCACCGCCGTCTGCTGCGCGATGACGGCAAGCCCGAGGCCCTGCGCCTTGAGATGCAGCGGATCGACGTATTGCTGCACCTCGAAGCGATACGGGTCGACGTAGCTGCGCAATGCGCCCCAGCTCGCCTGCGCGCCGCGGGTCAAGGACACGCTGACGATCGAAATGCCGATCGACGATCCGACCGAGCGGACGAGGCTGTAGACGCCTGCCGCTTCGGCGGTAAGCGCCTTCGGCAGCGTCGCGAACGCGATCGCCGACAACGGCACGAACACGAAACCGATGCCGACGCCCTGCAGGATCAACGGCACGATCATCGCGACCGCATTCGTGTTCAGTCCCACGTGCGTCATCATCCACGCGCCGAGGATGCCGGTCGCGATGCCGAAGTAAATCAGCGGCTTCGAGCCGATCTTGCCGATGAGCCGTCCGACGATCAGCATGCTGAGGAGACTCCCCAATCCGCGCGGCATCATCGCGAGCCCCGTGTCGAACGTCGGATATTGCAGCACGCTTTCGAACAGCACCGGCTGCAGCAGCATGCCCCCATAGAGCGAGAGTCCCATCGCGCCGCCGACGAACGACGCCGCGGCGAAATTGCGGTCGGCGAACATCCTGAGGTTGAAGAGTGTGTCGCGCGTCGACGTCACCGAATGCGCGACGAACAGCGCAAGGCCGGCCGCGAGGACGGCCGCGGACATGCGGATCGAACCGGACGAGAACCAGTCTTCCTGTTGCCCGCGATCGAGCAGGTATTGCAGCCCGCCGATGAACATCGCGAGGAACACGAGGCCCCACCAGTCCATGCCGCGCGACTTGACTGGCGTGTCGGGCACATGCCGCGCCGCAAGCAGGAACGACAGCACGCCGATTGGCACGTTGATGTAGAAGTTCCAGCGCCAGTCGAGCGTTTCGGTCAGCCAGCCGCCCAGCGTCGGACCGAGGATCGGTGCAACCATGACGCCCATTCCCCAGATTGCCAGCGCCTTGCCGCGCTCGTGCATCGGATAGCTGTCCACCATGATCGCCTGCGACAGCGGCACGAGCGACGCGCCGAATACGCCCTGCAGCAGCCGGAACAGCACGATTTCGGGGAGCGATGTCGCGATACCGCACAGCGTGGACGCGACGACGAAACCGGCGATGCTGATCAGCAGGTAGCGGCGGCGCCCGAGCCGATCGGTCAGGTAGCCGGTCATCGGCATCACGATCGACGCCGCGACGATGTAGCTCGTCAGCACCCAGCTGATCTGGTCGATCGACGCCGACAGCTCGCCCGCCATGTGCGGCAGCGCGACGTTGACGATCGTCGTGTCGAGCACCTGGATCACGGTGGCGGACATCACCGCCAGCGTCAGGAACAGCCGCGAGCCTCCCTGCGTTGTTTCCATCAGGGCCTAATGCGCGATGGAGACCGTCACCGTCGCCGTGGCGCCGACGCGCAGCGGGTAGTCGGGATCCGGATCGGCGACGCTGATCTTGACCGGCACGCGTTGCGCGACCTTCACCCAGTTGCCATTCGCGTTCTGCGCCGGCAGCAACGAGAAGGCGGCGCCTGTGCCACCGGCCAGGCTCTCGACCTTGCCGTGGAATGCGTGCTTCGGATACATGTCGATGACGATCGTGGCCGGGCGCCCGGGAACCACGCCCGCGAGTTCCGTTTCCTTGAAGTTCGCATCGACCCAGAAGCTCCCGCCGATGACAATCGCAAACAGTGGATTGCCCGGCGTGACGACGGTGCCGGGTGTCAAGTCGAAGCGCGTGATCCATCCATCCTCCGGCGCGCGCACGACCGCGTGCTCGAGATCGAGCCGCGCCCTTTCCACTTCCGCCTGCGCGACGCGCACGGCGGGCGTCGGACCACCAATCGTCGAGAGCGCGGCCCGCGCCTTCTCGATGCGGGCCTGTCCGGCGGCCAGCGATGCCCGCGCGGCGTTCACACGCGCCTGCGCGTCGTCGGCCGCCTGCTTCGACATGAAATTCTGCTGGACCAGCTGATTCGTGCGCCGGAAATTGGATTCGGCGTTCGTGAGGTCCGCCGCTTCCTTGGCGGCGTCCGCTCGCGTCGCGAGCAATTCGGACGTGTCCTGCCGCGTGCCCTGCTGCGCTTGCCGGAACTTGCCCTCGGCCTCGGCAAGGGCAGCCTCGAAGGGACGCCGATCGATCTCGAAGAGGATGTCGCCCTTGTGCACATACTGGTTTTCCTTGATCGGAACCTGCACGACCTGCCCCATGACAAGCGACGACACCTGGACGATCCGCGCATTGACGTATGCGTTGTCCGTCTCCTGGCGTTGCGAGCTTTCATGCCAGTACCACGCGCCCGCGACCGCGGCGATGATCATGCCGACGACGATCAGCACCGTGCGCGGCGACAGGCGAAACGCAACCCTGGTCATGGCTTGAGCGAGTCGATGCGCTGCTTCGCCTTGCCGAGGAGCGCGCATAGCGTGTTGACTTCGTCGCGGGTAAGGCCGGTCATCACCTCGCGCCGCAGTTGCCCTGCGGCGGCCTGGATCGTTTTCAGAAGCCGGCGCGCCTTCGTCGTAAGCGCGACCGCATTGCGCCGCCGGTCGCCCGGCACCGCACTCCGCGCGACCAGCCCGTCACGCTCCATCCGGTCGACGAGCGCGACGGTCGCCGGCGCGCCGATGTCGAGAAAGTCCGACAGTTCGCGTTGGACGAGCGCACCGCCCGCTCGCGACAGCCAGAGCAGCGCCTGCCACTGGACGCGGGTCAGGCCGAGCGGGCGCAACCGGCGATCGAGTTCCTCGCGCCACGCCTTGGAGAGCCCGTGAATCAGCAACCCGAGCGATTCGATCCGGTCACCCGACGCGGCACCTGACGCGGAAGCGCGCGCGCGGCCAGCGCCGCCGCGGGGAGCCATTTCCATTTTCATGTGATTCATTCGCATGCGAACTATTATGCAGGAAGGCGCCGCGCTTTTCAACCCGGACGAAGCCCGCGGAACCTCGTGCGACAATCGCGGGGAACCCTCCTCATGTCTCGACCGATGCCCACCCGCTCCCCTCGATCGCCAAAGCCCCGGAAAGCCGCGAAAACCCCCTCGGCTGGACGCAGGAAATCGTCGGCGATGCCTCGGAAGGCCGCGCCAGAAGCGGTGGCAGCGAAGAAGAAAAACGCGCGCCGGAAGCCGGTGTACATCGTGCGCGATTCGCCGATCCACGGCCGCGGCGTGTTCGCGGCACGAACCATCCGCAAAGGCGCCGACATCATCGAGTACCGGGGCCGGCGCATTTCGATGGAAGACGCCGATGG
>JALYSS010000089.1 GCA_030854685.1 Pseudomonadota bacterium
AATAAAGTTCTGCCCTGGCGTTGTGCCCCAGTGTCCGACCACCAAGGGCTTCACATGCGACAGTTGCAGCGGCTCCTTCAGGAGCGGATTGTCGTAAAGATAGATCTGGCCGACCGCCAGATAATTCGCTGCACGCCAGTAAGCATCCATCTTGTCGAGCAATTCCGGCGTGAGCACATCGGTGTTCATGGCTAAATCTCCAGAGCTGCGTCGAACTGAGAACCGGGTGACCGAGGACGCCGCGACTACGAACTCGTCGTCGGTCCGGATGACCGAACGAATTCGTGAGCCCCTTCCTCGCCTGCGCTTTCGATCGGGGTGAGGAGCCTGCGTCTCTTCCAGCATTGACGCTCCAATTCGGGTGACCCGATTGGACCGCCTGCGTGCGATTGCCAAAGCGGCGAACGGACGGGCAGGACTCGTCGCGCGTGCACGCGTACGCTACGTACTGCCGGATTCGGATTCCCGTGTCTACTTATCGGCCACGATTTGAATGCGATTCGTTACCGAGGTCACGCCTTGCACCGCACGCGCGATCGAAACGGCTTTGTCGCCTGCCTCGCGACTCGCGGCGGTACCGCTCAGAGTCACCGCGCCCTTGTTATCCGTATCGACATTGATGTGCACCAGGCTCGAAAGCTTCTCCTCCGCGAGTTCGGATTTGATCTTGGTCGTGATGACGGAATCCTTGACGAAAACCTCGGATGATGAAACCTCGGATTTGAGATCGGCTGCGTAACCCGCGATCGGCAGCATCAACGCGCCGGTCACGAGGCAGCTTGCAGCGAGTTTGGAGTTCATAGTGTTTACTGTCCTTTTTGGTTGACAATTTGATGCTTCCGGCTGATGCATCTGACGCGGCGATGGTGCTTATGCGACCCACGGCCAGATAATCCTGGCGAACGGCTCCATGAATCTGGCCGGAGCGAGGGTCGAAGCGGCATGAATGCAAGCGTAGCCGCAACTGTGCAGGCGATGACACTCTGATCAAAGCGGGAGTTGACGGCATCGAAGCTGCTGGCGCCACAGCCGCCCGCCAACGCGGACTTAATGGCCAGCCCGCTCGGTGTCACGTTTCTCCTCGGCCACCCAGTAACCCGGACGCCCATAATGTTTGTAGAGGCTGGCTTCACGCTCCCGGTTCAGCTCCGGCTCCGACTCGTAGGGCGGGGCGTCCTTCACCGCTTGTCGCGTCACGTTGACGGAGACCGTGGCGTCGTGCCAATTGACGTTCTCGATCCATTGCGGCGCGATGAGAACCCGGTGTCCCATCCACCAGTTGCTCGTGTTGACGATGATGTAGCGAATGGCCCAGGTCTCGTCGTCGACGAGCAGGCCCTCGACGTGACCGATGTCGCCGTCGGTCGCCTCGATGTGATACGACATTACCGCTTTGCCAGCGCGAAGATGGGGGTCGTCATTCTGGTGCCGTGCCGCTTCCGCGCGAGCGAAAGACTCCTGGGCTTCCGACGACTCGGCACGCGGTATCGCCACGGAGCCGGCAAAATACCCCGGCATCATCATGGCACCCGGGTAGGCTCCCGCACCCCAGAGTCCCGCGCCCCCCCAATAGTACGGATAGCCGTAATAGCCGAGGTATCGTATCTCGTGCTGTCGCGAGATCGGTTTGTCGGTGTCAATGTCGGGACTGTTCTTCACCTGCTCTTTCGTGATGGAAACGGGCAGTACCTTTTCGCTCCGGTTCGGCTGGCCGATCGCGATCGGGGAGATGAGCACTTTCCGGCTCGAGAGCCAGGTACCGGTATCGACGACGAGGTAGCGGATGACCCACGCGGTATCGTCGAAATAGAAGTCCTTCATGTGACCAATATCACCGTCGGTCGCGCGAATGGCGTAGCCTTCCAGGTCATTCATGCTGCGCAACATAGTTTGTTCTCCTTCGGAGGTGCCGAACGACGGGCGCTCGACGAATTGAGAAGCGGGGGTGATCTGTCGCAGAAACGTCTCGACGAAACGAACGTCGCGACGGGGAATGTGCAGAGCACTCACACGGTGAGCATGGCTGCATTCTCAAATCCGGTCTGTGCGTTATCGAACATATTGACTCGGATGTCGCCGCGAAGGCGGGAAGCTGAGCGTGTCCCTGCAGCAACTTCGGCGAGCAGCCGAGACCGAGCGACGACGGAGGAAGCGATGCGACTACCTGCTGCCAGCAGGCGGAATCGACCGTCGGCAGCGAGGCCCGAGCCAGTCAGCCTGCAACGTTACGTGCAGCGCTCTCCGCACCCTTCCGCGGAGCGATCTCCGGATCGGGAAGCGCCTTGTTCGTAAGCGCCAACGCGAGGGTCGTTGAATACGGGTTGAGCGTGTCGACCATCGAGCTCGGGATCAAGATCGTCGCACCCCGCTCCTTCGTCGTTTCGTAGATGATATTCATGGCGCGTAGCTGAAGCGCTGCCGGATGTCCCTCATAGATATCGGCGGCCTCGACAAACTTCCCCGCGATCGCAGCCTCGGCCGATCCGAGAATTACCCGCGCCTGCTTCTCGCGCTCGGCCTGCGCCTGCCGCGACATGGCATCTTGCAGGGCCTCCGGAATGGCGACGTCGCGGATTTCGACGGAACTTACCGAGATACCCCATGGTGCTGTTTTCCCCCCAATCTCATCTTTCAGCTGCTCATCGGCCTCCTTGCGATCAGATAACAGCGCGGCCAGCATCGAGGAACCGATCATCTCACGCAGGGACGTTTGCGCGACGCGGTCGATCGCTTCCCTATAGTTGGTGATCGCCAAGGCTGCCTTCTCGGCATCGTGTACGTGCCAGAAGATGATGGCATCGACGTTGTCCGGGACGGTATCCTTGGTCAGGGCCTGCTCGGCGTTGAAGGCCGTCGTCTGGATGCGTCCGTCGATGACTGCGATCACATTATCGAGGACCGGGATGATGACGAGCATGCCCGCCCCCTTGGCGCTTCGCAGCATTCCCATTCTCAGGATCACGAACTTCTGCCGAACATTGGCCCTGCGAATTGCCGGCCGCCTCGGTCACGGCTTCGCGGCGCACGCCGAGCATGTTCGCGATCAGTTCCTGCGTCATCGTCAGCGAATCCGAGGACAGGCGATCAAGGC
>JALYSS010000112.1 GCA_030854685.1 Pseudomonadota bacterium
TTGCATCGCGAAGCAACCGCTCGTAGGGCATCATGTCTTCGCAAAGATCACGATGCACGATAAGCTCCGTTTCCTGTCCGGTCATGACCGCTCCGGCGACTTTGACGCGTGCGCCCACCGAAATGGACACATCGGGACTCAACCGGAAACGGAAATGGTTCGGCGGGCTCTGCACGGCATCCGCGAAAAGCGCTTGCGGGGGCGCCTTGAGCCTCACGGTGATCTCGGTGGTGGTTTCCGGTAGCTTCTTGCCGGCGCGGATGTAAAAAGGCACGTCCGCCCAGCGCCAGGTATCGATATGGAGCTTGAGGGCGGCGAAGGTTTCAACCTGCGAATCGGGCGCCACACCCGCCTCGTCGCGGTAACCGGCGAATTGTCCGCGCACCACCTCGGCCGATGCGAGCGGCCGCATGGCGCGAAACGCGCGCAGCTTTTCGTTACGCACCGCGTCGACACCGCGTCCGACCGGCGCGTCCATCGCCAGCAATGTCGCCACTTGCAGCATATGGTTCTGCACAACGTCGCGAATGGCGCCAACGTCGTCGTAGAAGCGCCCGCGGCCCTGCACGCCGAAGCTCTCCGCCATCGTGATCTACACGCTCGCGACGTAATTGCGATTCCAGATCGGTTCGAGAAACGCGTTGGCGAACCGGAAGTAGAGCAGGTTTTCGACCGCTTCCTTCGCGAGATAATGGTCGATGCGGAATATGGCGGACTCGGCGAAGACCTGCAACAGCCGGCGATTGAGGTCCTGTGCGGACGCGAGATCGCGGCCGAACGGTTTTTCGACGATGACGCGCGCGTCCTTCGCACATCCCGACCGGGCCAATTGCTCGATGACGGTCGCGAACATGCTCGGCGGAATCGCGAGGTAATGCAGGGGCCGCACCGCGGTGCCGAGCGCCTTGCGCAGGCGTTCGTAGGTCGAGGGGTCCCCGTAGTCGCCATCGATGTACTGGAGACGCGCGGAAAGCTTCGCGAACGCGTCCGCATCGACGCCGCCATGCTGTTCGAGACTTTCGCGCGCACGCGCGCGAAGCTGATCGTCGTTCCACGCCGATCGCGCAACACCAATGATCGGCAGGTCGAGATAGCCGTGCCGAATCATCGATTGAAGCGCCGGGAAAATCTGCTTTCGCGCAAGGTCGCCGGTGGCCCCGAAAAAAACCAGTGCGTCCGACGGCGGTACGGGCGTCGTCGCCGCATCGGTCATCTTGCGACCGGCTTTTCCACGTGGCCGCCGAACGCGTGCCGCATCGCCGACAACACCCGGTCGGCAAACTCGGCATCCCCGCGCGAACTGAAGCGCTGATAAAGTGCAGCACTCAGGACCGGGGCCGGCACGCCCTCGTCGATCGCCGCAGCGACCGTCCATCGCCCTTCGCCCGAATCCGATACGCGGCCCACGTAGTTCGCCAGCGCGCCGTCGTTGGCGAGCGCGCTTGCGGTGAGATCCAGCAGCCACGAGCTGATGACACTGCCGCGCCGCCAGACCTCGGCGACTTCCGGCAGGTCCAGCTCGTATTGGTAATACTCCGGATTTCGCAATGGCGTCGTCTCGGCGTCGCTGTCGCGCGACCGCGTGCCTGCGTTGGCGTTGCGCAGGATATTGAGTCCTTCGGCGTACGCGGCCATCAAGCCATACTCGATTCCGTTGTGAACCATCTTGACGAAGTGACCTGCGCCGTGCGGCCCGCAATGCAGGTAACCCTGATCCGCAGTGCCGCTGCGCGTCGTGCGGCCCGGCGTTTGCGGCGCCGCGTCGACGCCCGGGGCCAGCGTGACGAAAATCGGGCCGAGCTGCGCGACGATCGCGCTTTCGCCGCCGATCATCAGGCAATAGCCTCGCGCAGCGCCCGCCACGCCGCCGCTCGTCCCGACATCGACATAATGGATGCTGCGTGGTTTCAATGCGGCAGCGCGGCGGAGATCGTCGCGGTAATACGAGTTGCCGCCGTCGATGACGATGTCACCGGCTTCGAGCAGCGGGGTCAGCCGCGAGAGTTCCTGATCGACGACCGCAGCAGGCACCATCAGCCAGACCACGCGCGGCTTCGCGAGCTTCGCAGCCAGGTCTTCGAGCGTCGCCGCACCGACGACGCCTCGCTGCAGCGCAGCTTCGATGGCGCTCGCGTGCACGTCATGCACCACGCACGCATGGCCTCCGGTAACAAGCCGGCGCACCATGGCCGACCCCATGCGTCCCAATCCGATCATGCCGAGTTGCATCACGCATCTCCCATGCTTGCGTCGCGCGAACGATGCACCATTACGGCGATCGTGTGTTCGCGCCGATCGTCGACCAGGGAAACGATTGAATCCCGCGCGTCGACTCCGTCCATGCTCACCTGTTGCCCGCCACCCTCGTCGATCGTTTGCGCCACCGTGATGTGGTAGACGGTTTCCCGATACCGGTAATGCAGCTTGTATGCCGTCCAGTCAACGGGCAGGCACGGCACGATCCGCAACTGGTCGGCTTCGACGCGCAAACCCAGCAGGGATTCCACGATGAGCTGGTACATCCAGCCGGCCGAACCTGTGTACCACGTCCACCCCCCGCGACCGGTATGCGGCGCGAGCGCATAGACGTCCGACGCCAGCACGTACGGCTCCGTCGTGTACGTCGCGATCGAAGCCGCGGTTTTCGCGTGATTGACGGGATTGATCATCGTCGCGAGCTCCCACGCGCGCGCGGAATCGCCGATGGCGACGAACGCCATCGCAGCCCAGACCGCCGCATGCGTGTACTGGCCGCCATTCTCGCGCACGCCCCGCAGATAACCCTGTATGTAGCCAGGATTGGGAGTCGATTGGTTGAACGGAGGATCCAGCAACTGCACCAGTGCGGCATCCCGGTGGACGAGTTCCCGGTCGACCGACTTCATGGCCATGTGTGTTCGTTGCGGATTGCCCGCCCCCGACAGCGCCGCCCAGCTTTGCGCAATCGAGTCGATCCGGCACTCGGCGTTCGCTGAGGTGCCCAGCGGAGAGTTGTCGTCGAACCAGGCGCGGCGATACCAGGCGCCGTCCCAGCTGCTCTTGTCGAGGTTGTCGCGCAGGCGGGCCGCTTCGATCTCGCATCGTTTCGCGAAGTCCAGGTCATTGCGGCGCTGCGCGAGTTCGCTGAATTGCGTCAGCACCGCGTGCAGGAAGAAGCCGAGCCAGACGCTTTCACCCTTGCCGCGCGCACCGACCAGGTTCATGCCATCGTTCCAGTCGCCCGATCCCATCAGCGGCACGCCATGCGCGCCGAAGCGCAATCCGCGCTCGATCGCGCGCACGCAGTGGCCGTAGAGGCTCGCCACCTGCTCCGACTGCGTGGGCAGATCGTAGTACGACTCCTCGTCGTCCGACAGCAGCCGACCTTCGATAAAGGATACCGGCTCGTCGAGCAGGCCGCTGTCGCCGGTCGTCCGCACGTAGCGGCACGCCGCGAATGGCAGCCATAGATAATCATCCGAGCAATGGGTGCGGACGCCGCGTCCCGATGGTGGATGCCACCAGTGCTGGACGTCGCCTTCGGGAAACTGGCGGCCTGCGCAGCGCAGCAGGTGCTCGCGCACCAGCCGCGGCTCGGCGTGAACGAGCGCCATCACGTCCTGCAACTGGTCGCGGAAGCCGAATGCGCCTCCGGGCTGATAGAACGCATTACGTCCCCACAAGCGGCACGCCACGATCTGGTAGATCAGCCAGCCATTGGCGAGCACGTCGAG
>JALYSS010000143.1 GCA_030854685.1 Pseudomonadota bacterium
GCCATGATCATCGTCGAGACCTTCGCCCGCGGCGCACCGATTCGGGCGCCGCCCACGTTGCGAGTTGCAGCATGATCACCAGCATCCACGGCGCCAACGCTACGTCCGCTCTTCGTCGGCAACCACCGATAGCGGACGCTATTGCCTTACGCCGTCGTAACGCGGTTTTTCCTCCGCTGCGACCTCCCGGAATCAGGCCGCGACGTGCCGCCGCCGGCCATCCGCCGATGACATCGTCCGCTCGACGGCCACGATTGCCGTGCGCTACCCGCCCGCGAACCGTCAAATCCCCATAGCCGTTTAGCTTCTCCCAACCGCGCCGGAGCATGCCGCGGTTTCCTCCATCGAGACTTGTGGGACGCCTGCCCGCGTTGCATCGTCGCGTCGAGTACGACTGCGCGTCAGGACAGGCGTCCCACAACCCTTAACGAGAGCGGTCGCCGCGTCTCAGCGTTATATCGGTTTACCTCGTCCCCTACTTTCCTCCGCTCGTGTGCGCAGCGTGTGCACGGCCAAGCTGCGCGGCCTGCCTTGAGACCTTGGCAACGCACATTCAATCGCGGCCGAGCACAGCATGTAGTATTGGCCCAGAGACAAAAGTGTGAATCGTTCCAATTAGTTATCGGATCGATCGAGCGCGGAAAACCCCAATTGAATGAATGGCTTGTCGCACCGTTTTTGCGTCGCGCCGATGATGGATTGGACGGACCGGCACTGCCGGTATTTCTTCCGCCTGATCTCGAAGCGGGCGCGGCTTTACACCGAGATGATGACCGCGCCGGCGCTCATGCACGGCGACGTGCCGCGGCACCTCGACTTCGATCCGGCGGAGCATCCGGTTGCGTTGCAACTCGGCGGCAGCGACCCCGCGCAACTCGCGCATGCGGCGCGGCTCGGCGAGCGTTGGGGTTACGACGAAATCAACCTCAATTGCGGATGCCCTTCGGAACGCGTGCAGACCGGATCCTTCGGTGCGTGCCTGATGGCCGAGCCTGCGCGGGTTGCCGATTGCGTGCGTGCGATGCGCGATGCCGTCGGCGTGCCGGTGACGGTCAAGCACCGGATCGGACTCGATGCGAACGATGACTACGCATTCGTCCGCGATTTCGTCGGGATCGTGGCCGACGCCGGGTGCGACGTGTTCATCGTGCATGCGCGGAACGCGGTGCTGAGTGGCCTGTCGCCGAAGGAAAACCGCGAAGTGCCACCTCTGCGCTACGAATACGCGCGGCGGTTGAAGCGCGACTTTCCGAGGCTCACGATCGTGCTGAACGGTGGACTCGCCGACTGGAAGACGATCGAGCGCGAGCTCGATTTCGTCGACGGCGTGATGCTCGGACGCGCCGCGTATCACGATCCGTGGTTGCTCGCGCAGGTCGACCCGCGGCTCTTCGGCGATGCAGGTGCGCCGAAACCGCGTGGCGAAATCGTCGCCGCCCTGATGCCGTACGCTGCGAAAGAGCTCGCGCAGGGTACGTCGCTGCGCTCGATCGCCCGCCACATCCTGGGGCTCTATCACGGTGTGCGCGGCGGCCGCCGGTTTCGCCAATTGCTGTCGGACGCGGCGCGCCTGCGCAACGCGGACACGTCGCTGCTGCAGGATGCGTTGCGCGCAGTGGAGTAACTCAGCGTCGGTTGCCGGCGACCTGCGCCTTCGGCTCGACCTCGGGTTCCTCGACGACCGTGTCCGGCTCACGCAGCACGACTTCGACTCGATGCTCGCGGCCGTCATCGACGACGTCGAACCGGTTGCCGACGACGCGATCGCCATCGACGGCGATGAGGACTTCCCCGCTCGAGATGCGATCGGGATTCTCGACGTGAATGACGTAAGTCGCGCTGCCGCGGCGATACCGCACCGCGTAACCGGCCCAGTCGCGCGGAATGCACGGCTCGACTTCGACGCTCGCCGCGCGCACGCGGATGCCGAGAATGAATTCGACGCCCGCGCGGTAGAGCCATCCGGCGGCGCCGGTGTACCACGACCATCCGCCGCGCCCGACGTGCGGCGGCTCGCTGTAGACGTCACCGGCGGCGACATACGGCTCGACCTTGTAGCGGTAGGCGCCTCCACGCGTCGAGGCATGGTTGATCGGATTCAGCATGGTGAAAAGCTCGTACGCGCGATCGCCGTCGCCCCGCATGGCATACGCGATGACGCACCACGCGGCCGCATGCGTGTACTGCGCGCCGTTTTCGCGCACGCCGGGCAGATAGCTCTTGACATAGCCCGGATCGGGAATGCCGACGTTGAAAGGCGGTGTGAACAGCAACACGAGGTCGTCGCCGCGCTTGACGAGGTACTCGCTGACGGCATCCATCGCCTGGCGTGCACGCGCGGGATCTGCCACGCCGGAAATCGTCGCCCAGCTCTGCGCGATCGAATCGATGCGGCATTCGGTGTTGTAGGCGGAGCCGAGCGGCGAGCCGTCGTCGAAATACGCGCGGCGGAACCACGCACCATCCCATGCATGACGGTCGAGCGCCTGGCGCAGCGCTTCCGCATGCCGCTGCCAGCGCCCAGCGCGCACCGTGTCGCCGCGCTGCGTAGCGATCGGACCAAAATCACGCAACGTTGCGCAGAGAAACCACCCGAGCCATACCGACTCGCCGCGGCCGTGAATGCCGACGTGGTTCATGCCGTCGTTCCAGTCGCCGCCGTGCATCAAGGGCAAACCATGGCTGCCGACGTCGAGACTCACGTCGAGCGCCCGCGCGCAGTGTTCGTAGACCGTCGCGGTCTCCCGCGATGTTTCGGGCTGGAAATAAAGATCTTCGCGCTCCGGCGGCACCGGTGGTCCCTCGATGAACGGTGTGGTCTCGTCGAGCACACTGGCATCGGCGGTCGTCGCGACGTAATGCGCCAACGCGAACGGCAGAAAAATCCGGTCGTCCGCAAAGCGGGTGCGAACACCGCGGCCGGACGGCGGATGCCACCAGTGCTGGACGTCGCCTTCCGGAAACTGATGCGCGCTGGCGCGCACGAGCTGCGCGCGCGCTTCGCCGGGTGCTGCGACCATCAGCGCCATGACGTCCTGCAACTGGTCACGGAAGCCGTACGCGCCGCCGGCCTGATAAAACCCCGCGCGCGCAAACAGGCGACACGCGCGCGTCTGGTAGAGAAGCCAGCGGTTGAGGATGAAGTTCGTCGCCGTGTCGGGTGTTTCCACCGTAAGCGTGCCGAGCACGCCGTCCCATTCGCCGATTACGCGCGCGAGTTCCGCATCGACGTCGGCGCTCCGGTAACGCGCCGCCATCGCGGCCGCTTCCGTGGGATTGCCGGCTTCGCCGAGCGCGAACACGAGTCGAACCGTCGCGCCGGGCGCGAGCGTGATGCGGCGTTGCAATGCGGCACACGGATCGAGCGCGGCGCCGGTGCGGCCGGACAAGGGCATCGCGATGGTGAGTGCCCTGGGTGCGGCAAGGCGGCCGTTACGCCCGAGGAATTCGGCGCGATCGCAGGTGATGGAATGCGCCGGTGCGTCGGAGACCAGGAACGCGCAACGCTCGGCGAACTCGGGATTGCGCGGGTTGCGCGCGAGGATCGCGCCGCTCGCGGCATCGACGAAGGTGACTACGTAGGGGGCGTTGGCCGCGCGGGATGCGCCGAGCGACCATTCGGCGTACGCGGTGACCGCGAGCTCGCGCGCGGTGACGCTTTCGTTCGTCAGCACGAGACTTGACAGCTTCACCGAAGCGTCGGTGACGACCAACTGCGTCAATTCGCTGTGGATGTCCTCGGCGGTCTGCTCGAATTTCACGTAGCCCTGTCCGAAGCGCGCGACATAGCTCGCGTCGTCGATGCGGATCGGCAGCGCGGTCGGCGTCCACAGCAAGCCCGTCGCGACGTCCTGGATGTAGAACACTTCGGACGGCGAGGCCGACACCGGATCGTTGGACCACGGTGTCAACTGGTTTTCACGGCTGTTGAGAGCCCAGGTGAAGCCGGCGCCCGACTCGGACGCCTGGAAGCCGAACTGCGCGTTCGCGACGACGTTGATCCAAGGCAGCGGCGTCTGCTGGCCCTTGCCGAGCACGATCACGTATTCGCGGCCGTCGGACGTGAAGCCGCCGAGGCCGTTGAAAAAACGCAATCGCGGCGGCTGGAGATGTCTCCCCGCCGGTTGCGGCAATGCGAGCGGCGGCTCGCGTACCGCCGTCGCCGGATGGCGCACCCGGAGCAGTTGCTCGACGAGGCTCCCCTGCGTGCTCGCGACGACGGCGCGCGCGGCGGTGTGCAGCAGCACGCGCTCGCCGGGTGCGAGACCGTCGCCGCGCACCACGAATACCTGTCCGCGCGACTCACCTCGGTCGTGGCTCGCGCGCGACTGCGCGTCGCGCACCAGCGTCTGCAGATGCTCCTGCACGCCAGGCGCATAGGTCACCGCCTGGTCGTTCAGGAGCACGAGATCAACGGCCAGTCCCTTCAGATTCCAGTACTCGTGCGCCGTCAGCAGCTGCCGCAGCAATCCGCGGTCGTCGACGTCTTCGATTCTCGCAAGGATGATCGGACGATCGCCGGAAATGCCGAGGCGCCAAAGGCCCGAAATCGGCAGCGAGTTCGATTGGAGCGTCCGCTGCGACGGCCGCAGCGCGGCCTCGTGATAGAGCAGGGTATTCGCGAGCTGCTGGTAGAGATGCGCCTCGCCGTGATCGATGCCGAGGTAATGCAGCTGTACCTGCGCATGCGTCCACGCGAGCGATGACGCACGCTCGAACGCGGCCGGATCGTGATATTTGTCGGCAAGGCTCAGGATCTCCTCCCGCGTCTCGGCGACCATTGTCGCGAACGCGACGTGCGCGGTCTCGCCCGCGGGTATCCGCACCCGGACGCGCAGACTCGCGATCGGATCGAGCACCGCTCCCGCGGAATTGGTCAGCGGCCGGGCTTCGCTGATGGCGATGGGTGCGTGCACGGTCCGCCCGCGACCGATGAATCGCGCACGATCAGTTTCGAATTCGAGTCCGGCCGACAGGTCCCCCGCTACGACGTGCGCGGCGTAGAGCGTCCAATCGCCGGTCGCGCGCGGGCGACGTGCGAAGACGAGGCCCGCCACCTGCGGCACGAATTCGCTGCGGATGAACAGGTTCGAGAATGCGGGATGCGCAGCGTCGGACGCGGGCGCCGCCAACGTGATTTCCGCGTACGACGTCACCTCGATCTCGCTCGCCCGCGTGCCGCGATTGCGTAGCGTGAGGCGACGCATTTCCGCGTCGTCCTCGGCGGAGACGATCACCTCGAGCGTCGTTTCGATCGCGCCATCCTGGCGCACGATGCGCACGCGATCTTCGTTGAACGCGACGTCGTAGCGCGACGGCTCCCTGCCAGTCGGCTGGAATCCCGCCGACCAGACGCGGCCGTCGCGGATATCGCGCAGGTAGATGAACGTGCCGCGATCGTCGCAGGTCGGATCCTCGCGCCAGCGCGTGACGCCGACGTCGCGCCACTGACTGTAGCCGGACCCCGCGGCTGTCATCATCACCGCGTAGCGGCCATTCGACAGCAATTGCGTCGACGGCTGCGGCAGGTGCGGCGAATGGATGCGCTCCTCGAACGCAAGCCGGCCGTCATCGACGAGAGCCGCTTTCTGGTCGGCGCGCGGGAGCGCGACCGAGGCTTCGCGATGCCGCGTTTCCTGCAGCAGGATTTCGGAGGCGCGGATGACCGGCTCGCGGTGGAAGTACCGTCGCATCCGGCCGTCGAGCAACACGTTCGCGAGCGCGACCAGCATCATTCCCTGGTGATGCGCCATGTATGCGCGCACCAGCGCAACCGGACCCGTCTCGGGCACGCGCTCGCGCGTGAAGTCGAGTGCCTCGTAGAAGCCGAATCGGCCGCGTGCGCCGAGCGCCTCCAGCGCGTGGAAATTGGCGGCTGCGGCGCGCGGCGCATACATCGACGCGAGTCCGGTCGCGTACGGTGCGATGACGATGTCCTCGCCGAGGCCGCGCTTCAACCCGAGTTCCGGCACGCCGAATGTCGAATACTGGAACGTGAGGTGCAGGTCGCGCTCGTGGAACGCGGATTCGGAAATGCCCCACGGCACGCCGAGTCGCCGCGCATAGGCGATCTGGCGCGCGACGACCATCCTGCAGGTGTGGTCGAGCAGGCTCCCGTAGGGCGTATCCATCAGCAGCGACGGCATCAGATATTCAAACATCGATCCTGACCACGATACGAGCACCGTCTTGCCGCCGACGGAAATCAACGTGCGGCCAAGCCTGAACCAGTGCGAAGGCGGCACGTCGTGCTTCGCGATCGCGATGAAGCTCGCAAGCCGCGCCTCCGACGCGAGCAGGTCGTAATACGACGGATCGAGCCGCGCGTTATCGACCTGGTATCCAATCGAGAAGAGCTTGCGCGCCGGATCGTAGAGGAACCCGAAGTCCATCTCCGTGAAGAACGCATGTGCGTCCCGTGCGATGCGCCGCAGCCGCTCCGCCATCGCCACCGCGTTATCCTCCACGCGGCGAAGCGTCTCGTCGCAGATCGCGCGCACGTCGTCGCCCATCTCCGCCGAGTCACCCAGCGTCAACCGCAACGCGGCGCAGTTCGCGGGCAAATCTCGAAGCGCCAGATCGCCCGGCATCCGTCGTGCGAGCCACGCGGTCGCCTCGTCGTCCACCCGTCGCCGCTCGTCGTAGCGCGCCTCGTCGGCCTCGGGCGCGATCGACCACGGCGCGAGCGCTTCGAACGCGTCACGTCGCCGCACCGTGCCTTCGTGCAGTGTGGCGGCGCAGGCCGCGATGTCGCGCAGCGTCGGATGGTCGCCTTCCTCGGCGACGACGCGCGCCATGTCGAGCAGGTCGGACGCAACCTGCGTCGCCTCGATCCAGCGGAATGGCGTCGCCGGCTGGAACTGTGCAGTGAGTTGCTCGATCGTCGTCAGCGTTTCGTGCAGTTGGGTCGGGTTGACGCTCGTCGACGGCCGCTTGCGGTCGGCACGTTCGATGGCGCGTTGAAGGAGCGCGACGTCGTCGCGAAGGCCGTCCACGAGCACGGATCCCACGGCTGGCCGGTTCAACGCGGCGCGGGCCGCGCTGGAGAGCGCGATCAGGCATCCGGCAAGGTTCCCGCTGTCGACGGTCGAAACATAGCGTGGCGCCAGCGCACGTAACGTCGTCGTCTCGATCCAGTTGACGAAATGACCGCGATGGCGCGGCAACTCGGCGAGCGTACGCAGCGTGCCTTCGACGCGCTCGCACAACTCGGGCAACGCGATCCATCCGAAGTCGTGCGCGGCGACGATCGAGACGAAGTACATGCCGATATTCGTCGGCGACGTCCGGTGCGCGACGATCGGCAGCGGGTCGTCCTGCAGGTTGTCCGGGGGCAGGAAGTGATCCTCGTGTCCGGTGAGCGTGGCGAAGAACTGCCACGTCTCGCGCGCGATCAGTCGCAGCTGCAGCGCTTCCTCCGGCGTCGGCACCTGCACTTCTTCCTCGGCGAGCGGCTGGCTCGCGCGCCACGCGAGAAACGGCGCCGCATACCAGAGCACGAGAAACGGCATGGCCACGATCAGCGCGGACGGATTCGCGAGCATCAGCGCGAACATCAGCGTCGCCGTGACCGCGAGCGCGGCGTACAGGTTGCGGACGAAGCTGCCGAGCGACATTTCCGCGCTCGCCTGCACCTGAGCCGCCGAGTTCCATTCGAGCAACCGCTGCCGGACGACGAGGCGACCGAGCGTGCGCAGGATCGCGTCGGCCATCAGGACCGCGTCACGCGTCAGCGTCGTGAGCTGGAACAGCGCGCGGCCGAATCCGAGCAGCGCGTCGTCTACCAGCATTCGCATCCAGTTGCCGAGGTCGGTGTGCGGCCGCGGGCGCAACCGGTCGAACAGCGCCAGCAGCGTCGGCAGCAGGAACACGATGAGCGCCAGAGCGGCGAAGCGAAACGTTTCGGTGCCTTCGACGATCCAGCCGGCGGCGAGCAGCAGGAACAGGCTCGGGGCGATCAGCGTCCGGCGCAGGTTGTCGAGCATCTTCCACTTGGAAACCGCCGCGAGATCGCGCCCGCGCCCGCCGAAAACCCATGGCAGAAGCTGCCAGTCGCCGCGCGCCCAGCGGTGACTGCGTGCTGCCGCCACTTCGGTATGCGGCGGATATTCCTCGAACAGCTCGATGTCGCTCACGAACCCGCAGCGCGCGTAGCTGCCTTCGAGCAGGTCGTGCGACAGGATCGCGTCAGGCGGCATCCGGCCGTGCAGCGCGCTTTCCAGCGCATCGACCTCGTACATGCCCTTGCCGGTGAACGACGCGCGTCCGAACAGATCCTGATAGACGTCCGAGACCTGGAAGGTGTACGGGTCGACGCCGCAGTGGCCGGAGAACCAGTGCTGGAACCAGCTGCTCGAGCCAGGCGTCGGCAGCGTCGGCGTCACGCGCGGCTGCAGGATGCTGTATCCGTCGGTGATGACGCCGGTCGCCGGATCGATCCGCGGGCGGTTGAGCGGATGCAGCAGCGTGCCGACGAGCTCGGTCGCGGCGCCAAACGGCAGGATCGTGTCGGCGTCGAGCGTCAGCACGAAGCGAACGCTGGAGGGCGGCGCGGCGTGGAAGGGCGCGTCGGTCGTGAACGAGGTATTCGTCGCGCCGCGCAGCAGCCGGTTGAATTCGTGCAGTTTGCCGCGCTTGCGCTCCCAACCCATCCAGGTGTCCTGAGCCAGATTCCACAACCGGTGGCGATGGAACAGGTAGAAGCGCCGATCGCCGGTACCCGCCGCGTCGTATCGGACGTTGAGCGCGTGGATGGCGTCGGCTGCAATCTGGAGCAAACGCTCGTCGCCCTCCGCGTGCTCGGCCGGCGCGTCGAGCCAGTCGGTCAGCAGCGCGAAGTAAATTTCTCCCGCGTTGACGCCGTTCGACAGATAGTGCGTCTCGAGCGTACGCACCTGTTCGGCGATTGGCGCTTCGCCGACGAGCATCGTCGGCACGACGACGAACGTGCGCGCGGACGCATCCAGGCCTTCGGGCAATTCGAAGCGTGGCATGTGGCGCGGTGCGACGAGATCCGTGACGAGCCGATTGACGAGCGTAAGCGCGACTTCGCAGCTCGGAACGATCGCGAGCAGCGCGTAGACCCACAGCATCGCCGGCCGGACGCCGGCGTCATGCGCCGGCGTGACGAGCAGCGCGACCAAACCCGCCGTCGCGACGAACACCATGCCGAGATAAACCGGAAGCGCGTGATCGGCGTGCCGCGACAGCAGGCGCTGTGCGAGCGAAGGCCGGTAGCCGAGTTCGCGTTCGAATAGCGACCGGCCGTGGCTGATGAGCCAATAGCCAAGATCGTTCGGACGCGGATCGTGGCCCGGGTGGGGTGCGGCGGCCTTGGCGACCGCGGTATGCGCGACGTCGAGCTCCGAATGCGGCGAGCGGCGGGCGAGGTCCTCGACGGCGCCGCGGTAGCGATCGCGCGTGATGAAATCCATCGCGGGGAACGCGGGATTGCGGCATAGCGCCTGATGCACGAGGCTCGCCCCCTCGACGAAGTCGGGCCATTCGTACGCGGTCACGAGGCGCATGCTGGTGATCACGTTGCGTACGGAAAGATCGGCCGCCGCCTGGCGTCCGATCTCGTCCTGCACGACGGCTTCGGCGCTCGTTCCCTCCGCCGCCAGCCGCTGCGACAACTCCTGCAATGCGCCGGCCGCAGCGGCATCGCCGTGGCGCAGGCGCTGGAACAACTGGACGGTGAACGCGCGCGTCCAGCCCGTGCTCGTACCGGCCGGGAGCGGCGAGCCGTCGTCGACGGCATCGGTGGCGAGGCCGAGGAGCGCGTCGGCATGTCGGTCGGCCAGCTCGCGGCCGCCCATCGACGCGACGATGCGCGCCGCGAGCCGGCGCGCGTTTTCGACCATGACGATCCGCAATACCGTCGGCAGTGCCCAGAGTTCGGCAAGCTCGAGCGGCTGCACCTGCTGATAGGCGTGCGCGAAGCGCAGCAGCAACTCGGGATCGAAGCGGCTGTCGGTGTGCGCGACGAAGGCCCACGCGATGCCGTAAACGCGCGGCAAGCCGGCGAGGTGGCCCGCATCGAGGCGCGGCAGGTGCTCGAAAAAGCGCCGCGGCAGCAGCGCGCGGATGTCGCGCAGCTGGTCTTCGATGACGTGGAAATTGTTGACGAGCCAGTCGGCTGCCGGCGTGATCAGACGCTTCGCCTTGACCGCTTCGTGGATCGCTTCGTACGCTGCCCGCAGCACGCGCGCATTGTCTGCGTTGCGACGGGCAAATGCGCCCCACCGCGGCGAGCGGTCGCTGACCACCTGTTCAGCGGCCAGCGAACGCGCGTGCTCCTCGAGGCGTTCCGGACTGAACACCTCGGTCCATAGCGGCTCCTGGTCGTCCTCGACCAATCCGCCGGCGCGGGCGTGCAGATGTTTGTAGAGCGGGCGTTTCATCGCATGGACGCGTGGCCCGGATCGCGTAGGGAGCCGGCCACGCCGTCGCCACGTGCGGCGGTGGACTGGTTTCGTGTCGAAACCGCATCTTTACGCAATTGCGCGGCGGGCTCAAGCGCCGGCAAGGGTTGCGCGCGGCGCGGCGCATCGTACGCGCTCGACAATCGCGGTAATGATCTCGTCATTTGTAAGTCTTTCAACGGATCAGCTCGATTTTCCCGTATTCGGGATTCCTGCCGCGCGAAGCGAATGCGCGCGGCGCGCAGATCAACATCGACGCGCGAATGCTGTCGATCCGCTATTCGATGGCGATGAACGTCGTCGGCGATAGTGCCACAACCTCGCCGCTCCTGTGCCCTTCCTCGACCGCAAGCAGGATCGCTCGCGGGGCGCGAAAAGATCGGGAAGGACGTCGCCGCGTGTGGAAAACGCTCGAGGATCGCGCGATGATCGGGGTCAGGCTCAGCGAGGTAATACTCGCTTGCCCGCGTTACACTTCCACTTCCGACCCCTTGTTTACGACTCCCCTGTTCCCTGCTCATTGGACGGTCCTGGTTCCCGTGAAAAGTCGAGTCTGACCCATGAGTGCTCGCTTCAGCTTTGATTGTCGCGGAGCGTCGGCGCCATTGCCTCACTTCTGGGAGCACACGGTGGGGAGCGACCACGCGTGGATGGCTTTGCGCGCCGACTGGCGCGAGCAACTCGACCGCGCGCATCGCGAACTCGGCTTTCGTCACGTGCGCTTTCACGGCCTCCTGGACGATGACATGGGCACGCTCATCTGCGAGGACGAGCGGCTGCTCTATTCGTTCTTCAACGCCGACAGCATCATGGACTACCTGCTGTCGATCGGCATGCGGCCGTTCGTCGAGCTGTCGTTCATGCCGAGTACGCTCGCGTCGGGCGGAGCGACGGTGTTCAAGTACCGCGGCAACGTCACGCCGCCGAAGGACGTCGGCCAGTGGTGCACGCTGATCGCTCGGCTCGTGGGCCACTGGATCGAGCGCTACGGCGTGCGCGAGGTACGCAACTGGTTTTTCGAGGTGTGGAACGAGCCGAACCTCGAGCAGTTCTGGACGGGAACGCAGCAGGATTACTTCGAGCTCTACCGGCGGACCGCGGCGACGATCAAGGGCATCGATGCCCGCCTCCGCGTAGGCGGTCCGGCGACGGCGGCGAACGCGTGGATACGCGATTTCATCGAGTATTGTCGCGGCGCCAATGCACCGCTCGACTTCGTCAGCACGCATCACTATCCGACCGACGCGTTCGGCGCACCGGGCGACGACACGGTGACCCAGTTGTCGAAGAGCCGCCGCAGCGTTCTGCGCGAGGAGGCGCAGGCCGTGCGGCAGCAGGCGGGGCGGCTGCCCGTGTACTACACCGAGTGGAACTCGTCGTCGAATCCGCGCGACCCGCTGCACGACGAGCCGTTCGCGGCGGCTTTCGCCATCAAGACGGTTCTCGAGGCCGTCGGTCTCGTGCAGGGTTACAGCTGGTGGACGTTTTCGGATATTTTCGAGGAGAATTTCTTTCCCGCGGAACCGTTCCAGGGCGGATTCGGGCTTTTGAATGTGGAGGGCATCGCCAAGCCCGTCTACCGGGCGTTCGAATTGCTTCACGGACTCGGCACCGAACTGTTGACGAGGAACGGCGAGCATCCAACGGTCGACGCGTGGGTCATTCGTGGCGATGAGGTGGTCACCGCCGTCGTCACGAACTTTGCGCTGCCGCGCCACCCGGTGCAAAACGAAACGGTCGACGTCGTGCTCGAGAATTTCCGCGGCGCCGCACGCGCGTCGATGCGACGCATCGATTCGCGGCATGCGAACGCGGTTGCGGCGTGGCACCGGATGCATCGGCCGCAGTTTCCGTCCGCGGCGCAACTCGCGCGCCTCACCCGCGAATCCCAAATGGTCGCCGTGCCGCTGCCGATTCGGCGGACGCGCGACGGCGTCTCGTTCAGCGTCGCCGTTCCTCCGCAGGGCATCGCGGCGATCGGTCTCACCGCATAGGCCGCGGCGCGCGAGGTTCGGGCGGTTGCTCGGGACCGAGGGGGTGCTAAGATTGCCGCCCGCGTCGTGATTCGCCTCATGTGAATTCGATCGATTCCCCCCGCGTCCGGCGTTGCTGCTCGCGATGACGGCCCCGCTCGCGCCGCGCCGGCTGACGATCGCCACGCGGGAATCCGCGCTGGCCATGTGGCAGGCCGAACACGTCCGCGCGCGCCTGACCTCGCGCTATCCCGGGACTACCGTCGACCTGCTGGGCGTGACGACGCAGGGTGACCGCGTCATCGATCGCCCGCTGTCCGCCATCGGCGGCAAGGGCCTCTTCATCAAGGAACTCGAGGATGCGCTGCGCGAGGGACGCGCAGACATTGCGGTGCATTCGCTGAAGGACGTGCCGATGGACATGCCGGACGGCTTCGTTCTCGCGGCGATATCGGCACGTGAAGACCCGCGCGACGCGTTCGTGTCGACGCGCTTCGACGCGCTGGCGTCGTTACCCGCCGACGCGGTCGTCGGTACGTCGAGTCTTCGGCGTGAAGCGCAATTACGCGAGCATCATCCCGGGATTCGCATCGAATCGTTGCGCGGTAACGTGCACACGCGGCTGCGCAAGCTCGACGAAGGCCGCTACGACGCGATCATCCTCGCCGCCGCCGGCTTGAAGCGCCTGGGTCTCGACACGCGGATTCGTGCGCTGCTCGATCCCGGCGAAAGCCTTCCCGCACCGGGGCAGGGCGCGCTTGCAATCGAATGCCGCGTCGATCGAGTGGACCTGGTGGCAGTGCTCGCGCCGCTCGCCGATCGCGGCACCACGCTCGCGACGGTGGCGGAGCGCGCGTTCTCCCGTTCGCTTGGCGGCAGTTGCCAGACGCCCCTCGCCGCGTACGCCGAGTGGGGAGAAGGGCGCCTCCGGCTGCGCGGCCTGCTTGCGGGCCGGGACGGTCGCGAAGTGCTGCGGGGCGAAATGGAGAGCGTCGTAACCGATGTCGCAGGCGCGCAAGCGCTCGGCGCCGCGCTCGCGGACGATTTTCTCGGCCGCGGCGGCCATCGGCTCGCCATCGCGTCGGCATGACGACCGACATCCATTTGCTCGCACCGACTCCGCGCGACACCGGCCCCCTCGACGGCGTCGGTGTCATCGTCACGCGGCCGCAGCGACAGGCGGCGGTTCTCGCAAGCAGGATTGCCGCGCTGGGCGGCGCCCCGCTCATCTGGCCGGCGATCGTCATCCTGCCGCCGCTGGACGGCGCGCAACTCGCCCGCGCGCATTCGATGCTCGACTGCTACGACATCGCGATCTTCGTCTCGGCGAACGCCGTCGAATTCGGCGCGCGAACGGCCGGTGCGTGGCCGGCCCGCATCATCACGTATGCGCCCGGACCTGGGACCGCGGAAGCGCTTGCGGCGGCGGGCATCATGAACGCGCGCATTCCGCTGAAATCCTGGGACAGCGAAGGGCTGCTCGAACTGCCCGAGCTCGCGGATGTGACCGGCAAGCGGATCGTCATCTTCCGGGGCGAGGGCGGCCGCGAATTTCTCGGCAACGCGCTGCGAACGCGCGGCGGCAACGTCGACCACATTCCATGTTACCGGCGCGTCGCACCGGAAAGCGGCGCCGACGGACTGCTCGAAGCGATGCGCGATGGGCGCGCCGATGCGCTGACACTCACGTCCGCGGAAGGCCTCGAGAACCTGATCCGGGCGCTCGGCCCCGCCGGCCGCGAGCCGCTCGCGGCATTGCCGGTGTTCGCGGCGCACCCGCGCATTGCCGAACGCGCACGCGAGCACGGCCTTTCAGCGGTGGAGACGGCAGGCGGCGACGCGGGTCTGCTCGCCGGACTGCTCGAATGGTTCGGGCCGAAGCAGATGCGGACAACCAACGGGGGATCCTCATGAGCGACATCGACATCCTCGTCGCGGCGCCGCTGCCGCCGTTTCTCTACGAGCCGCTCAAGGCGGATTACCGCTGCCATGATTACGCGGCGGCAAGCGACCGGAACGCGCTGCTTGCTGAAATCGGCGATCGCATCCGCGCACTGGTGCAGGGCGGGGGCACGGTGACGCCGACGACGCTCCTCGACGCGTTGCCGAAGCTCGAGATCATCTCGGTCTTCGGCGTTGGCTACGACGGCGTGCCGACGGGCTACTGTCGCAACCGCGGTACCAAGGTCACGAACACGCCGGACGTGCTGACCGACGACGTCGCCGACGTCGCCGTCGCACTGATCCTGATGACGGGTCGCGGCTTCATACGCGCGAATCGCTTCGTGCATGCGGGCAAGTGGGTCCATGGCAGTCCCGAGCTTTCGATGAAGCTGGCGGGGCGCGCAGTCGGCATCGTCGGCCTGGGACGCATCGGCCGCGCGATCGCGCATCGCGTCGAGGCGATGGGGATGCGCGTCGCGTACACGGGCCGCAAGCCGCAGGACGTGCCGTACCGGTACGTAGCCGATCTCGCGTCGCTCGCGTCGCAGGTCGATTTTCTCGTCGTCGCGTGTCCGGGTGGCGCAGCTACGCATCACCTCGTCGATGCGCGCGTGCTCGCGGCACTCGGCGCAAAAGGCACTCTCATCAACATCGCCCGCGGGTCGATCGTCGATGAATCGGCGCTCGCTCGCGTGCTGGTGGACGGCACGATCAAGGGCGCGGGGCTCGACGTATTCGCCGACGAGCCGCGTATTCCGGATGCGCTGCTCGCGCTCGACAACGTCGTGCTGCTGCCGCACGTGGGCAGCGCGACGCAGGAGACGCGCCAGGCGATGGGCGACCTGTGCAAGGCGAACCTCGACGCGTGGTTCACGGAACGCAAGACGCTGACGCTGATTCCGGAGCTCGCGTGACGCCCTACCGCGACCGCACGCTGATGTCGAGCCTGCAACCGACGACAAGGACGTAATTCTCGATGGTCGTGAGCGTGGGGCGATGCGAGAAACCGCGCTCGGGGCGCGACACGGCGCTTTTGATCGTGCCCATCCTGCGCCCGACCTCCTGCTGGGTCAGGCCGGCTCGCACCCGAGCTGCGACGAGCGCGTTGGTCAACCGGTACAGCGTCGGGTCTGCATCGCGACGACGGTGGAAGCGCCTGATGCTTGGATCGCGGGGCGATGATACGCCGCTTTCGCGGCGAATCGATTTCCGATTCATGGGAATCTCCGGCGTCGGGACACTTTCTCGAAAGTAGTTAGCGGAGACGCTAACCCGATTTCCAGAGAATGTCCCTCAGCCATTGGGCGTAGTGGCAATCTCCTTGCGTGACCGAGCCGCCAGCGCGGAGCGGTAAATCGGTCGTGAGCGCCCGCGCGCGGTTACGCAACTCGCTTCAAAAAGCTGCACCGGCATCCCATACCCAGCACGCTGATCAGCGCCTCGCAGTTTCTCGGTTTCTCAGGCATTGCTCGAAAACCGTCAGCTGGATGCGCTATCTCCTCTATCCGAGCCCATCCCCACTCTCTCGGATCAGCAGAATGCGTTTTCAGTCGTCCGGCGCGAGCGACGCCGCCGCGTGCCTGTCCGACGGGTGGAACATCACGATGAAGAGTGCGACGACGACGAGACCGAGTGCCACCCATTCCGGCCAACCGGGCCGCTCGCCGAGCAGGATCATGCCGGAGATGACGCCGACTACCGGCACCGGCAACGACGACAGCGACGATACGGCGACCGGCAGCGTGCGCGCCAGCATGAACCACGCGAGATTCGCGACCGTGCCGGCGAAGAAGATGTTGTAGATGAT
>JALYSS010000160.1 GCA_030854685.1 Pseudomonadota bacterium
TATTACGGCTCTGACCCCATTTTCTCTGACCCCATTTTCTCGCCTGCGTGGAATACGTCGCGGTAGCTTACGTAATCGGAGATGTGCAGCGTCGCGACGAAGAACGCCAGGTACGGCAGCACGAGCACCGCGGCGAGCGTCGCGTTGATCGGCGGCGGTGCGAGCAGCGCGAGGGTCGCCGTAATGAACGTCGGGACGATCGCGCCCATGACGAACACGGCGAGCGCGTAGCGCGCGGCGGGTCGCCAGTTCGCGAGCGCCGCGCGAAAGCTCGCACCGAGCGCGGTGACGAGCCGCGCGTCCTGAAACACGACCAGCGCCGGCGCCCACCAGAGCGCCATGATCGTCGGCAATGCGCATAGCGCGCCGAACAACATCGCGAGCTGCACGCGCGGCATGCCGAGCGTTGCCTGCACGTGTCGCGCCGCCGCGGCCGGATCGGCATCTGCCGCGGGTGCCGCGCCGTAGAGCATGTCGAGGAGCTGGCCGCCGTCGATCAGCGCTGTCGCGCCGAGCGCGATCGATATGCCGGCGACGAACACGATGCCGAGTGGCAAGAGTGCACCGAGATTCGAGCCGAATCCGCGCACCAGCATTCGCAACGCCGGCTTGCCGCCGCGTTCCTGCGTCCAGGCCGCGGCGAGGAAGCCGACGGACAGCACCGGCTTGACAATTGGTGCGAGAAAGACGCCGATCCATGGCAACACGTCGACGAGCAGCAGCGACAGGTAATAGCCGAGAAGCAGGCTGATCCACGCCAAGCGGTGCCGCGCGAACATCGCGTAGCTTTCCCGGAGCCACGCGATGCCGCGCTGGCCCTCGTGGCGCGTGAACAGGATGTCGCGACCGGTACCAGCCATCACGGGTGACGCCTGTGCGAAACCATCAGACGTCGAGCGGGCGTGCGGACGCGTCGACCCGCGCGCGCAGGATGCGCTCGAACGGCGCGGGATCGTGCGCATGAGTGAGTTCGCCCGGACGCGGGAGGTGCAGGTCGTAGAGACGCGAGACCCAGAAGCGCAGCGCGGCCGCCCGGAGCAGCGCATGCCATTGCGAGCGCTCGTCGTCGGTGAGCGGCCGCACCGCGTGATAGGCACGAACCATCGCGCGCGTGCGCTCGTCGTCCGGCGCAGCAGCCGCGTCGCGCACGACGCACCAGGCGTTCACCGCAATCGCGAGGTCGTATGCGAAGAAGTCCGTCGCCGCGAAGCCGAAATCGATGATGCCGACAACCTGATGATCGGCGAACAATACGTTGTCGCAGAAGAGATCGCCGTGGATCGCTCCTTTGGGCAGCTTGCCTTTGCCGAACTTCGTCTGGAACCTGACTTCCGCCGTCAGCAACTCGTTTTGTTCCGGCGTGATGAACGGGCGCACCGCGCGCGTCGCCTGCCGCCACCACGCCGGACCGCGGCGATTGGTGAGCCGCGCGCGATAACTTTGCGACGCGCAATGCAGGCGCGCGAGGGCATTGCCGACGGCCGCGCATTGCGCTTCCGACGGAACGTCGATCGGGGTGCCTTCGATGCGCCGAACCAGTCCCGCGGGTCGGCCGTTGAGATGCGAGAACAGGGCGCCGGTCCGGTCGGGCGCGGGCGCGGGCGCCTCGACCCCCGCGCGCGCCAGATGCGCCATCAGGTTCAGATAGAACGGCAGCTCTTCGGCTGGCAACCGTTCATACAGCGTCAATACGTAACGCCCGCGCTCGGTCGTGACGAAGTAATTGGTGTTCTCGATGCCCGCCGCGATGGGAGTGAGCTCGACGAGCGTGCCGAGCGCGTAGCGCGCAAGCCACGCGTCGAGTTCGTCAGCGGTGACGGCGGTGTAGACGGACATGAAGACGCATGCCGCACTCCATGCGCGGCACGCCCGAAGCGTGGATCAAGAAAAAAGAATCAACCGGCGGTTGCGAAACGCGTCAGGACGATGGCGTTTTCGAGCGGACCGTTCGCGTCCGCCTGACTCAGAACGAGAATAGCACCCACATCGGCACCTTCAACGTCGAGTCGAGACTGTCGCGCCGGATGTACGTCGCACCGTTGCCATCCGGAATGAGATAGTAGGGCCTGCCATGCCGGGGCGTCACACGCACGTAGCGCAGCTCGCCTTGGATGCGGACCTCTTCATTGACCTGGTCGTCATTGCGAACGATCGTAACCTGCGGCTCGAGGTCCGCGTCGCCGACGATGTCGGGCGGTGGCGGAGGCGACGCGGGCAACGGCTCCGTTTTGACAGGTGCCTGCGCGAAGCTCCATCCGGCGACCATGGAGAGCAGCAACATCAGGAGGGGACGACGTGCAACCATGGCTGGTGTGAAGGAGATAGGTTGGCGAAGGGCAGCGCACGGACGGCGAAAACGTGCTCATTCTAGCAAACGCGACGTGGTCCTCCGCGTTGTCCGCGCCGCGTCCGCGCGTCGTCCGAATTCCAATTCGCGCGTAGGCGAAAGTCCGAACATCATAGATTCAGCAGCTTCTCGCGCTCATCGCGCGAAGGCTGGAAGCCGCGGTTCTCGTAGAACGCGAAAATCGCTTCCACGACGGCGTCGGGATCATCGATGACCCGTATCAGGTCGACGTCGTGCTCGCCGATCATGCCCTCGCCGGCGACCTTGTGGTTCAGCCAGTCGAGGAATCCCTGCCAGAACGCTCCGCCGACGAGGATGATCGGGATCCGGCGGCTCCTGCCCGTCTGCACCAGCGTGAGGCACTCGGTCAGCTCGTCCAGCGTGCCGAACCCGCCCGGCAGCACGACGTACGCCGACGCGAAGCGGACGAACATCATCTTGCGCGCGAAGAAGTACTGGAAGTTGACGCTGATGTCCTGAAACTGATTGCTCGCCTGCTCGTGGGGCAGCACGATGTTGAGTCCGATCGCCGGTGCGCGGCCGGCGTGCGCGCCGTGATTGGCAGCCTGCATCAACCCTGGGCCCCCGCCCGATATCACGGAGAAGCCGGCGTCGGACAGCTTGCGCGCGATTGTCCTCGCCGTTTCGTAATACGGATGGCCTTCCTTGGTCCGCGCGCTGCCGAACATGCTGACGGCGGGACGCACGCCGCTCAACCGGTCGGCCGCCATCTGGAACTCTGCCATAATTCCCAGCAACCGCCACGCTTCCTGTCCGTTCGTCGAATACAGCGCCTGCGGGTCAATCAGCTCGGGAATCTTGTGGGTTTGTAACCGCATGGCAACGCTCGTCCTCGTGGATGGCTCGTCGTATCTGTACCGCGCGTTTCACGCGTTGCCGGATCTTCGCACGTCGAAGGGAGAGCCGACCGGCGCGCTGCGCGGGGTGTTGTCGATGTTGCGCCGTTTGGTAATCGACGACAAGCCGGACTACTTCGCCGTCGTGTTCGATGCGCCCGGTAAGACGTTTCGCGACGGCTGGTACACGGCGTACAAGGCGAATCGCCAGTCGATGCCCGACGATCTCGCGCAGCAGATAGCGCCATTGCACGTGCTCGTGCGCGCGCATGGCTGGCCGCTTTTGATGGTCGAGGGCGTCGAAGCCGACGACGTCATCGGCACGCTCGCACGCCAGGCGAAAGCCGCCGGGATCGACACGCTGATCTCGACGTCCGACAAGGATCTCGCGCAACTCGTCGCGCCCGGCATCACGCTCGTGAACACGATGACGAACGAGCGTCTCGATCATGAGGGCGTCGTCGCGAAATTCGGGGTTCGTCCCGATCAGATCATCGATCTGCTGACGCTGACCGGCGATGCGGTCGACAACGTGCCCGGCGTCGCGAAGGTCGGTGCGAAAACGGCCGCCAAATGGCTCGCACAATATGAATCGCTCGACAACCTCATCGCGCGTGCGCACGAGGTCGGCGGCGTCGTCGGGGAGAACCTGCGAAACTCGCTCGACTGGCTGCCGCAGGGCAAGCGGTTGCTGACGGTGAAGATCGATTGCGAGCTGCCATCGAACGCTGTCGATCTGACGTTGGGCGAGCCGGCGCTCGATCAGTTGCACGCGCTGTACGAGCGTTTCGAATTCAAGAGCTGGCTGCGTGACCTCGGACGCACCGATGCCGCCGTCGAAATCGCGCCCAAGCCCACGGCAAACGGCGACCATCCGCGCGATGGGGGCGTCGCGCTGCCGCGGCCGACCGTTGCCGCGCCCGCGGTCGAATACGAGATGGTGCTGACCGCCCACGCGCTGGATCGCTGGCTCGCGAGGATCGCGGCCGCCGAGCGCGTGTCCGTCGACATCGAAACGACGAGTGCCGATCCGATGACGGCCGAAATCATCGGCATCGCGCTCTCGACCGAAGCGACGCGTGCCGCGTACGTTCCGCTGGGGCATCGGTACGCGGGCGTCCCCGTGCAGCTCGATCGACGCGAGGTGCTCGATCGTCTCGGCATCTTTTTCGCCGACAGCGCGCGCGCGAAACTCGGCCAGAACCTCAAGTTTATCGAGCATGCGCTCGCCAACCATGGGATCGCGCTTCGTGGCGCCGCGAACGACACGTCGTTGCAATCGTACGTGCTCGAGTCGCACAAGCCGCACGACCTCGCGAGCCTGGCGCTGCGGCATCTGGACCTCCCGATGCTGAGCTACGACGCGGTGACGGGGAAGGGCGCGCACCGCATTCCGTTCGCAGAGGTCGCGGTCGAGCGCGCGACTGAGTACGCGGCGGAAGACGCCGACATTGCGTTGCGGCTGCACGACCACCTTTTCCCGCAGATCGAGCGCGACGAAAAGTTGCGTTTCATTTACGAGACGATCGAATTGCCCGTTCGCGAAGTGCTGTTCCGGATGGAGCGCAGCGGCGTTCTTGTCGATGCGGAGTTGCTTGTCGCGCAAAGCCGGGAATTGGGCGACCGCGCGCAGGCGCTCGAAGCGGAGGCGCATCGGCTTGCCGGCACACCGTTCAATCTCGGTTCACCCAGGCAGCTCTGCGAAATCCTCTACGAGCGAATGAAGTTGCCGGTGAAGAAGAAGACGGCGACCGGCCAGCCGTCGACCGACGAAGACGTACTGCAGGAGCTCGCGGCCGATTATCCGTTGCCGAAGGTCCTGCTCGAGTATCGCGCGCTCACGAAACTCAAGTCGACCTATACCGACAAGCTGCCGGCGATGATCAATCCACGCACCGGTCGCGTTCACACGACGTTTGCGCAGGCGACCGCCGTCACCGGGCGCCTCGCGTCAGCGGAACCGAATGTGCAGAACATTCCGGTTCGCACGGCGGAGGGACGGCGGATCCGCGAAGCATTCATCGCGCCACCGGGGCATACGATCATCTCCGCCGATTATTCGCAGATCGAATTGCGGATCATGGCGCACCTTTCCGAGGATTCGGCGCTGCTCGCTGCCTTTCACGCGGGCGCCGATATCCATCGCGTCACGGCGGCGGAAATCTTCAGTGTCGCGCCGGAGGACGTGTCGGCCGATCAACGGCGCTATATCAAGGCGGTCAATTTCGGCTTGATCTACGGCATGAGTGCGTTCGGCCTTGCGACGCAGCTCAACATCGAGCGCGCGGCCGCACAGCAATTCATCGGCCGCTATTTCGCGCGCTACCCCGGCGTCGCCGCGTACATGCAGCGGACGCGCGAAATCGCGCGCGAGCGCGGCTACGTCGAAACGGTTTTCGGCCGCCGGCTTTTCCTGCCCGACATTCGCGCGGCGAGCGGCCCGCGGCGAGCCGGTGCCGAGCGCGCCGCGATCAATGCGCCGATGCAAGGCACCGCCGCCGACCTGATCAAGCTCGCGATGATCGCGGTGCAGGACTATCTCGATCGCGAGCGGCTCCGCACGCAATTGATTCTTCAGGTGCACGACGAGCTGGTGTTCGAGGCGCCGGATGACGAGACCCCGCAAATCCTGCGTGACCTGCCGGAGCTGATGAACTCCGTTGCGACGCTGCGCGTGCCGCTCAAGGTGGACGTCGGCCACGGGCCGAATTGGGAAAAGGCGCATTAGGCGCGGGGGCTGGTCCGATCGCATAACGACCCACAGGAGTTGTTGAGCAAGAAGCCGCTTTTCAAGTATGAATCGCTGCGCCAACGCGTCACCGCCGACTCGCTCGCTATTCAGTCGCGTCCCGCCTTGGTTCGCTCATTCTTCAGAGCGCCATCTGTACCCATACTGCGGACTAGTTAGTCAACCGTGGAAACCCCGCCGCGACAATACGTTCCTCACCGTCCGAATATCGTCCGCCACCCCGCGTAGCAACTGCCGACGACCATCGGTCCAAGCACCAGCCAGCCGAGTCCGAGCGGGATCGTCGCGACGATCGCGAGGCCGATGTAGATCAGTCCGTAGAGCAGGAACGCACCGAAGTTTTGCGATGACGCCATGAAGCTCTTCTTCAGCGCGGCAATCGGCGCCTCACCGTTCAGCACGACGAGCGCCGGCGCGAACCAGTACGCCATCGCCACCAGCAACGCCACGACCAGGGCGATCATGCCGACGATGAAGATCGCCACGCCGGCCGACAGGAGCGCCCCGTAATCGATTTCGGACCTGCCACCGATATCCATCAGTGCGGCAAGCCCGGAGGCACCGAGCGTCAGGAAGACCGTTACGACCATCACGATCGCCAGCACGAACAGGACCGCCAGCCAGACCAGGCCGAGCGTGACCAGTGGCGCGAAGCGTCCTCCCTGAAAGCCTTCGAACAGATGGCCGATCGTGAGGGGGCGGCCGCGGGCGAGTGCGTGGCAACCGAGCATGACGCCACCGGCGAATACCGGCGTCAGCACCGTATGCACGAGACTGCCCACGATCGGTATCAGGACCAGCGCGATCGACAATACGATAAACACGACGAAGATCCCGATCCAGATCCCCGGCGCGGCGCAGAAAATGCGCCAGCTTTCGCTCCACCAGGCGGCGCCCTCGCCGGCTGCGAGCTGGCGCGGCGGCGCGGCGAGCCCCTCGACGTCGGCCTGCGGACCGGACACGGGCGGCGGCTGCGGGATATCCATGCGGGCTCTCCGTCAAGCGGACAGGATTATTGGGCATCGGGACAATGCCGAAACGAAATTGTCGCGTACCCGCCCGCAAAAGACGAGCGGCTCTTGGGAACTCGCTGTCGCAGGCCCATGTGGCAATCTTGCCCATTGCCGGACATCGTATGGATTCCATCGCCAGCCAGCTCGCCGAATACGGCGTTCCCCTCGTCGGATTGAACGTGTTGCTCCAGCAGCTCGGATTGCCGATACCCGCCGTTCCGACGATGATGCTGGCGGGCGCCCTCGCGGTGGCGGGACGGATCGATTTCCTCCAGGCGTTCGCCATCGCGGTTGCCGCGTCGCTCATCGCCGACATGCTCTGGTTCTGGGCCGGGCGCCGATATGGCTACCCGGCGCTGCGCTTCCTGTGTCGCATCTCGTTGTCGCCCGACACCTGCGTCCGCCAGACCGAGGGCATCTTCGAGCGCTGGGGCTTTTTCTCCGTCGTCATCTCGAAATTCGTTCCGGGTTTTGCCACGGTCGCCCCGCCGATTGCCGGCGCACTCAAAATGCGCGCGGGCGCGTTCGCGCTGGCATCCACGGCGAGCGCCGCGCTGTGGGCGGGCTCGGCGATGGTCGCCGGCGCGGTATTCGCGCGACAGATCGAGATCGCGCTCGATTGGATGACATCGCATTTCGTTCTCGCCGTGGTCGCGGTGGCCACATTGATTGTCGCTTATGCACTCCTCAAGGCACTGCAGCGCTACCGGATGGCGCGCTTTCTCGCGGCCTCGATGATTTCGATCGACGAGCTGCGCGAGCGGCTCACGAGCGAGCCGCGACCCTTCGTCATCGACGTCGGATCGCCGCTCGCGCACAACGCGCGCCCGCACATCCCGGGTGCCGTACTGCTCGATCTCGATGCGATCGCGCAGGCCGACGATTTTCCCGACGACCGCGACATCGTGCTCTATTGCGCATGCCCGAACGAAGCGTCGGCGCGCAGGGGCGCGCAGCTACTGATGCAAAAAGGCCTTCGCCGCGTGCGACCGCTTGCCGGCGGCATCGATGCATGGAAGCGCGCTGGCTACCCGGTGGAGCACGGGGCGGAAGTGGCTTTCATTGAGCCGGTGGCGCCAGTCGCGCGTCATGCAGCCTGAAACGATTGCTTGCAACTCGCCAGTGCATTCGCCCGCATAATCCCGGCGCTCGCAGAACCAATCCGGGAGGACCAGCCTCTGACGAGCGATCGCGCAATTCCCTGGATTACGCGTTGACCGCACTGCCGGTAGTTGATACTTTCAGTCCGCTGAATCTCGGATCGACGTTTACTTCCACTTCCGCACACCCGCGGAGAACCGTGCTGTCGCCCAGAGAGCGAAGCAGCTCCGCGGGGTCGCTTCGACCCGCACAGGCCGGCCTACTGGATTCCCTCCATGGAACATCCGCCGCGGTCTTCTCCCACCACGCCAGCGGCGGACGCGCCGCCCGCCGTTTCACCGAGCGGCCGACGATGGGGTAGCGTCGTAGCCGTCGCCGTGCTGGTCGCAATTGCCGCTCTTGCCTGGTATCTGACGCACCGGCTGCCGATAACCGTCCCGGGTAGCCCGGGTGCCCCCGGTACGCGCGGCAGCCAGGCGCAGAGCGGCCGCGGCGCGCGGGGTGCGCCACCGAGCACGGTCGGCGTCGCGACGGCGCGTCACGCCGATATCCCGGTGATCATCGAAGCGCTGGGCACCGTGACGCCGGTCTCCGTCGCGACCGTGACGCCGCAGGTGTCGGGCGTGATCACCCAGGTGCTCTACAAGGAAGGCCAGATGGTGCGAAAAGGCCAGGTACTCGCGACGATCGATCCGAAGCCTTTCCAGGCGGCGCTCGACCAGGCCAACGCCGCGCGCCTGCGCGACGCCGCTCAGCTCGACGCCGCGCGCGTGCTCCTTGCGCGCTACCAGACACTCCTCAAGCAGGATTCGATCGCGCGACAGACCGTCGACACGCAGGATGCGCTGGTGAAGCAGCTCGCCGGCACCGTAGCGCTGGACCGCGCGAATGAAGACAGCACGCGGATCAACCTGCAGTGGTCGCGCATCGTTGCGCCGATCGCCGGGCGCGTCGGCCTGCGACCGATCGACGCCGGCAACTACATCGCCGCAGGCAACGCGAGCGGCGTCGCGACGATCACGCAAATCTCGCCGATCGACATCCAGTTCTCGATCCCGCAGGATCGCGTTCCCGACGTGAAGGAGCGCATTGGCGCCGGCGCACAGCTGCCGGTGGCGGCCTGGGACAGTGGGCGCACACGCAAACTCGACGATGGTACCTTCCTGACCCTCGACAATCAGATCGACGTTCAGACCGGCACGATCAAGGCCAAGGCGCGTTTCGCGAACGCCAGCGGCGCGCTGTTCCCGAACCAGTTCGTCAACGTGCGGCTACTGCTGCGCACGATAGACGGCGCCGTCGTCGTCCCGGTGATTGCGCTGCGGCACGGCCCGAGCGGCGACTTCGTCTACGCCGTCAACGCCGACCATACCGTAACGCAGCGCAACGTGACCGCCGGCATTTCCGGCGTTAGCGACGTCGCCATCACGAATGGCCTGGCACTCGGCGAGCAGGTCGTCACCGAAGGCGGCGATCGGCTCAAGGACGGCGCGCAGATCCAGGCCAGCGCGGATCGGCCCGCGGGTGCCGCTGCCGCATCCGGGGCCGCAGCGGCGAGCGGTCCCGAC
>JALYSS010000161.1 GCA_030854685.1 Pseudomonadota bacterium
CCCGGGACCGAAGGACGGCCGGCGGCAGCCGCACCCGGATTCGATGCGGCCGCCAGCGCCCGCTGACCGTTGGCGGTTGTCGCCGCGCCCGACGTCGGCGCGCCGCGCGAAACGGCCGGCGGCGTTCGGACGGGCGGCGCCGTCATGTCAAGCGGCATTGGAGTCGGCGCGGGTTTCGGCGTCAAGTGAGCGCCCACATCGAAAATCTCCCCCGGCCCCGGCTGGATTTTCGTCGTCGGCGATCGCGGCGCGGCCTGCGTGAAGATTTTCGAGTCCTCGAGCAACGAGACGAGCCGCCCCGCATTGGCGGATTCGCCACGAAGCGTTATTTCGCGTTGCGCGTCCTTGCCGCGCATCGTGTGGAGCTCGAGCTGCGTAAGCCAGGTGTCGTCGGGCAGGATGCGCGTCACGTCGTCGAGCACTTGCACGGTGCCCGGAAACGCATATTTGCGCTCGAGCGCGAAGTTGTAGTCGCTGACCCGGCGTTCCAGCTCGGAACGAAGCGCGTCGGAAACGCCCGCGCGCTCGCGCGCCTGATCGGAGAGCTGATTGACCGCGATGGCCTCCACGCGCTTCTGCCAGATCGGCAGGAACAGCGCTGCGAGCGCACCGACGGCGAGCACCGCCAGAGGCAGCATCACCTGCCACCGCGCGAAGCCCGAATTGGCGGGTCGCCGATCCTCGGGCAGCAAGTTGATCCGCGACGCCGACGCGGTAGCCGGTGGATCGACGGTCGCGGCGATGACGCGGGCACCGAAGCTCTCGGCCTGCCCCAGGATCGTGTCGACCAAGCCTCGCCGCGCCGCCGCAAGATCGACGTGCAGCGTGTTGTGCGCACTGTCGCGATCAACGACGACCGCATCGAAGTAGAGCTCTTCGGGCTTGAATGGCGTATGTCGATCGAGTTCGTAGGCCAGCGACTGGTGCAGGTGATCCTCGAGCGCCATCGGCAGTGTGAGCGTCTTGCGCAGCGATGCGCGCGGCGACAGCGTGACGACAATCTGCGGCGGCGCACCGTTGGCGGCGCGGACGAGCGGCGCCAGCGCCGCTCGTCCGGTGGCCGCGACCGATGACGGATCGCCATCGAGCGCAATGCGCGCCACCTCGCTCATCTGCATCCGGCCGTGCGTCGTCGGCCGCCACAGCGTCGCCGTGCTTCCGTCGAACGCGAGCACCGGACGCGCGCGACGCCGCTCCAGCATCGTTCGCAGCCGAGCGGGCATGGCCGCGCCGAGTTCGTGCAGCCACCAGTGGCCGAATCCGGTCAGCCCCAGGCGGCGCAGGACGCTCTTCGGATAGGCGGTGGTCTTGAACGACGTCGAGTCAGCGATGACGGCCATCAGCAGCGGAAGATGAAAGGGAGGGTGCGACCACCGATCGTGACGGCTCGAGCCAGGCGAGCGCGATCAGCGGCCGTTGTACGTCGGGTGACGGGCGCAACACGGCTTCGCGGACGAAGGTTACACCATCGGGCAGCGTCGCCTGCGCGCGGATGCGCCAGACCGGTACCGGCCCGCTGCTGAATCCCTGCGCCGGCGGGAACGGCGGCACCGGCAGCTTGTTCGCGAGTGCCTGCGTCCGCTGGTCGATGAAAGCGTCGACCACGTCGGGTGTCGCGTTGGGGAGCGCCAGCAGCGCGTCGCGCCCGGCGGTTGCCGGGTTGACGCCCGGCTGGCGCGAGTAGACGGTGATGATGGGCGCGATGCGCTGGAACACCGCCTGCGTCATGCCGAGCACGCGTGCCGCTTCACCCGTGGTCTCGAACGGCGCGTTCGCCGGCACGTATTTGAGATTGGCGGCCCGGTATTCGGGCGCCTCGGCGCCGTTGGGCCGTCGCAAATCGTCCGGATCGCGCCAATCGGCGATCGCGTCCACGAGCGCCGCCGCGGTGGGATCGTCGAGTCCGCCGATCGTCATCAGCATGCTCTTCAATAAAGCGTCGGGTGCCGCGTTGATGTCGATCCTGGCTGCTTCGTCGACGGCCGTGACGACGATCGCAGCGTCGCCGTCGTTCCAGCGGCGCGACTGGCCATCGTCGGTCCATGCGTCCGCAATGCGCGGACGCATCATCTCGTATGCGGTCCGCTCGACCGCGCCGTCCGCGGCCGCGCGCGCCTGCGCGAGCGAAACGGCATTGCGCGCGGCGAGTGCTTCGCTGCGCATGCTGAACGCGAAGCCGCTGGCAAGGACCGTGAGCAGCACCGTCAGCCACAACGCGAGAATGATCGCGATGCCCGACTGCTCGGACCGGCTTGTATGATCCCTCCACGCTTGCGGCTTTCGCCGTTGCGCTGCCCCCCGGGGGGCCGATTTCGCGCCTTGGGACGGCCCGGCGGTGCTCAAAGGACCCCCACGCTTGCGCTGCCCCCGGCGGGGGGGCTATTCGCACCTTGGGACGGCCCGGCGGTGCTCAAAGGACCCCCACGCTTGCGCATCGGCGTCATACCGCCGCGCACCGCTCGCGCGCGGCGTCCCACGCGTGGCAACCCGCTTGGGGCGATTCGCGCGGCGAAACGTAGAGCGTAGGCCACGGGGCGCCCTGCTTTGGCGTGACGTCGATGCGGATCAGAAGCGGCAGGCGCTGCGTGTCGCTCCAATGATCTCGCCACGAAGGCGCAACACTCGGCCCGGCATCGGGGTCACGTCCGAAATAGCCAAGCTTGAGCGACGCGATGCCTTGCGCAAGGATCGAACGATCGGCATTCGTGAATTCGGGCGGCGCATCGGCCGACAGGTCCGGGATCATGCGCTCCAGCACGAGCGGTGCATGCGGATCGTCGGCGCGAACGGTGAGACGATAGAACCAGATGCCGCCGCCTGCCACTCGCGGTGGAAGCTCCGACGCGTAGCGCAACTCGTCGCTTCGGCCTTCGAACAGCAGCGGCGTGTCGACGATCTTGCGCATCCGCAGCGGGTGCTGCGCTTCGAGATTCGTGCGCAGAAACTCCTGCGCGAGCCGCATCGACGCAGCGGCTTCGGTCTTCGCTTCGCCGCTGTTGGTGCTGCGCCCGGCGAGCTTCACCGAACCGAACAAAACGCCGGACAGCAGCCCGAGAAGGACCAGCGCAATGATCAGCTCGAGGAGCGTGAAGCCGTACTGCCTGCAGAACGCGATGCGCGTCATACGGGATTCCTCGCGCCGATTTTCACCGTCGACAACGAAAGGCTGCGATCCTTCCCGTTGTCGCCGGGAAAGTGGACATCGACCGTGACACGGTAGAGTCGAGTGGGCATCGACTCGGACGCCCGCTCGAGGTCGGGATTGGCGTCCGGCGGAACGTACGGCGTCACTGCGGCGCGCCACGTGATGTGGCCGTCGGCCTCGGTGCCGGCGTCGGTCGTCTCGTGCAGCGGTTGCGTCGCGGCCGCGAGCTCGAGGCGGCTTTGCGCGACGAGCAACGCGCGCGTCCACTCATCGGCGGCCGAGGCGTTGCCGAGCGCGCCGCCGAACAGACGGAACAGCGCCGTCACCACGAGCGAGACGATGATGAACGCGACCAGCACTTCGAGCACCGAGAAGCCTTGGTGTGTGCGACGGACCCTGTTCATTTCAGTCCAGGATCGCAACGCGGCCGGTCAGCCAGTCGATGTCGACGTCGAACTTGCGCTCGCCCGCCGCGACGGTGATGCGTCCGCCGTTGCTGCCGCCATCGGGGAAGAAGCGGATCGACCCGACGCTTTCGTCGACGAGGTCATTCTGCGCAGTGAAGAGCTTGAGGTCGATACGCGCCGACAACTTGTGCTCCTGCGGATCGCGGTCGACCTTGAAGCGCTTGCCGGCGACGTCGAGCACGAGGAACGTCTCGCGATGCTCGGAGACCGCTTCGCTTCGCGCGAGGCGCAGTCCGGCGGCGAGCTGGCGCGCCGTTGCGCGCAACTCGCTCGTCGATACCGGACCGCCGAACATCGGAATGACGAATCCCGCCACGATTGCCATCAGCGTGAGTACGATCAGGAGCTCGAGCAGCGTGACGCCGCGCATCCGCGATTCGCGCAATGCCTCGGTCTTCCTGCACCTGCACGTCATGCCCATGCCTGCGTGTCGGCTCGCCCGCTGCGCTCATTCCCAGTTCGTGATGTCCTTGTTGGTGCCTTCGCCGCCTTCCGCGCCATCCGCGCCGAGCGAGATGATGTCGTACGCCCCGTGCGTGCCGGGCGACGCGTATTTGTATTCATGGCCCCACGGATCCTTCGGCGCCGTCGATTTCTTCCAGTACGGTCCGGCCCAGTTCGGAAGTCCCGACGGAGCGACGACGAGCGCCTCCAGTCCTTCCTGCGTCGTCGGGTAGCGGCCGAGCTCGAGCTTGAAGAGGTCGAGCGACTGCGAGATCTGCTCGATTTCGATCTTCGCGGCCTTCGCCTTCGCCTGCTCGCTCTTGCCGAGATAGTTGCTGCCGACGATCCCCAATACGACGCCGATCAGCGTCAGCACGACGAGAATCTCGATCAGCGTCATGCCGCCTTCGCGTCGCGATTCGCGCGGCGTGCGCAACAACGTCGGCGTCCCACGATATCCGTTCACCATGATGTCTTCCCTCGAAGCACGGCCAACGTGTGCCGCCCTCCACGCAAAAGCCGGTTTGGACCGGAATCAAACGACGAGATCGCTCATCCCCATGACGCCGAGCAGAATCGAGAACACGATGCCGCCCACCATGACGGCGAGCCCGAGAATCAGCATCGGCTCCAGCACGGCGAGGAAACGCTTGACCGCCGTCGCCACTTCACGATCGTACACATCCGCGACTCGACCCAGCATTTCCTCGAGGCGGCCGCTTTCCTCGCCGACGAGGATCATCTGCGTCGCGAGCCGCGGATAGAGTCCGGTGTCGGCCATCGGACGCCCGAATCCCTTCCCTTCACGAAGCTTCGCGATCACGCCATCGAGACCGCGTGCGAGCACGACGTTGCCCATGGTCTCCTTGACGATCGCAATTCCGGTGAGCAGCGTCACGCCATTGGCAAGCAGCGTCGACAGCGTGCGTGCGAAGCGCGCGATTTCCACCTTGGCGATCAGGTCGCCGAGCAGCGGCACGCGCAAAAGCCGCGCGTCGCGGATGCGGCGGATCGCGGGCACCTGGCCGCGACGGCGAAACCACGCGATGGCGAGCAGCACCGCCGGTATCGCAGCCCACCACCAGTTGCGCAGGAATGTCCCGACCACGATCACCACCTGCGTCGGAATCGGCAATGCCTTGCCGGCCTGCGCGAACGTCGTCTCGAACTGCGGCACGACGAAGACGAGTAGCACCATCACCGACGCCACCGCCACGAAGATCAGGATCGTCGGGTAGATGAGCGCCGAGCGCACCGACTCGCGTAGCTCCTTGTTGCGATCCATCGTCTCGGCGAGCCGCTGGAGCACGGTGCCAAGCGCGCCACCCGCTTCTCCCGCGCGAACGATGTTGACGTAGAAACGCGAAAACACGTCGCGTCGCGCGTCGAGCGCCTGCGACAGCGACTTGCCGCCGCGAACTTCATCGCGGATGCCCTGCAGCATCACGGCCACCGGCAGCGACGTCGCGAGACTGATCAACAGCTCGAGCGCCCGATCGAGCGTCAATCCGGCGCGAAGCAGCGTCGCGAGCTCGCGCGTGATGCCGAGCACGTTCTCGTGCGTGACTCGCCTCGGCGCGAACCAGCTCTGCCGCGCCGGGCGTGCCGCGCGTTCGCCGCTTGTCGCACCGCCGAGCGACTGCGCGATCTGCATCGGCAGCAGACCCTGATCGCGCAGTCGATCGACGATCTCGGACTCGTTCGCTGCCTCGAGCTCGCCGCTCGACACATCGCCGGCGGCGCTGACAGCGCGGTAGCTGTAGAGCGGCATCAGCGTTGGCTGCCGGCCATCAATCTTCCCGCGTCGCGCGCAGGACTTCCTCGAAAGTCGTCACGCCCTTCACGGCCTTGGAGAGCCCGTCCTCGTACATCGAGGTCATGCCGGCGCCGATCGCTTCGGCGCGAAGATCGCCGGCGTTCGCATGCTTCATGACGAGGCTTCGCAACCCGTCGGTCATCGGCATCATCTCGGTGATGCAGACGCGGCCGGTGTACCCCGTATTCGCGCAATGGTTGCAGCCCTTCGCGTGCCACAGCGTGATCTCGGCATCGCGGGAAAATTTACGCAGCTTCATCTGCTCGACGAGCTCCGGCAGCGCGACGTACGCTTCCTTGCAGTGCGCACAGAGCTTGCGCACCAGCCGTTGCGCGAGGATGCCAATGACAGTGGACGTCAGCAGGTAGTCCTCGACGCCCATGTCGAGCAGGCGGCTGACGGTGGACGGCGCATCGTTCGTGTGCACGGTGGAAAGCACGAGGTGACCCGTCAACGCCGACTGCACGGCGATCTGCGCGGTCTCGAGATCGCGGATTTCGCCGATCATGATCACGTCCGGATCCTGCCGCACAATGGAACGGAGCGCATTGGCGAACGTGAGGTCGATCTGCGGCTTCACCTGGATCTGATTGATCCCCGCCATCTGGTATTCGACCGGGTCCTCGACGGTGAGAATCTTCACGTCGGGCTGGTTCAGCCGGTCGAGCGCCGTGTAGAGCGTCGTCGTCTTGCCGGATCCGGTCGGGCCCGTGACGAGCAGGACGCCGTGCGGCTGCATCAGCACGTCGACGAACGCCTTCAGTGCGTTGTCCTCGAAGCCGAGCTTCGCGAAGTCGAGCGCGACGCCACCCTTGTCGAGGATCCGCATGACGACCGACTCGCCATGCATCGTCGGCACGGTCGAGACGCGCAGGTCGATTTCCTTGCCCTGGACGCGCAGGCGAATCCGTCCATCCTGCGGCAATCGGCGCTCGGCGATGTCGAGGCTCGCCATGATCTTGATCCGCGAGATCACGGCGGCCGAAAGGCGACGCGGCGGCGATTCGACCTCATGCAGCACGCCGTCGATACGGTAGCGGACGATCAGGCGATTTTCGAACGGCTCGATGTGGATGTCGGAGGCGCGCATGTCGAGCGCGTTCGTGATCAGCAGCGACACGAGCCTTATCACCGGCGCCTCGGACGCGAGGTCCTTCAGCTGCTGGACGTCGGCGTCGAACGTCAATTCGTCGGTGCGCGTCTCGACGTCGCCGATCAGCTGCCCGACCGCCGATCGGCCCGCGCCGTAGAGCCGTTCGAGCGCCGCCTCGAGGTCGGTCGGAATCGCGACCATCGGACGCACGGTTCGCCCCGTCACCATCTCGAACGCGCCGATCGTATACGCGTCGGTCGGATCGGCCATCGCGAGGCCGAGTTCCGCCTCGTCCTCACGCACCGGCAGCGCGCGCGCCTCGCGCAGGAACCGCGCTGAAACGCGCTCCTCGAGGATCGGAAATTCGGGATAGCCGTTCGCGTCGACGAGCGGCAGCGCGAGTTGCTGCGCCAGCGCTTCGGCCACGTCGCGCTGTGCGCAATGGCCGAGCGTCACCAGCAGTGCGCCGATTTTTTCACCGCTTTCCGCCTGCAGGCGCAGCGCACGATCCAGATTGGCCTGGTCGAGCTTGCCGCGCTCGATCAGAATTTCGCCGAGTCGTTTGCGGGTCGGTGCGTCCAAGGGTTTGTTCGGTGTCGTCGAGTGGAAAACAAGTCGGTCATCATATCACGCCACGATGGCGGAAATTTGTAAAAAAGCCTTGCATGGCAAGGAGTTGCGCGCGCATTTTCGGCGAGTTTGTCGCCGCGCGGCGACTCTCGCGCAACTGAATTCGGTGTCGGAGGTGTAATTCGGTGTCGGAGGTGTAACTCGCAGGAAACGATGGCGCTATCGCCCCGCAGATCGGCGAATTACACCTCCGATACCGAATTACATCTCGGACACCGCGAACGCGCTCTCCGCCGCCGCAATGGTTTCGGCGATGTCGTCATCGCTGTGCGCAGCCGACACGAATCCCGCTTCGAACGCCGACGGCGCCAAATAAATCCCGGCATCGAGCATCGCGTGGAAAAAGCGCTTGAAGCGATCCTTGTCGCACGCCATCACCTGCGCATACGAAGTGGGGACCGACGGCGCGAAGTACATGCCGAACATTCCGCCGATCGCCTGCGCGGCGAAGGGCACGCCGCGGCGCTTCGCCGCGCCGGCGAGACCATCGGTGAGCGCATGCGTCGTCTTTTCCAGCGACGCGTAGAAACCCGGAGCCTGCGTGAGCGAAAGCGTCGCGATGCCCGCCGCAACGGCCACCGGGTTGCCCGAAAGCGTCCCGGCCTGATACACGGGACCAAGCGGTGCTACGCACTCCATGATCGCGCGCTTGCCGCCGAAAGCGCCGACGGGCATGCCGCCGCCGATGACCTTGCCGAGGGTCGTCAGATCGGGATCGATGCCGTAGAGCCCTTGCGCTCCGCGCGGATGCACGCGAAATCCGGTCATCACTTCATCGAAGATCAGCACCGCGCGATAGCGGTCGCAAAGCGCGCGCAGTCCCTCAAGAAATCCGCGCTTCGGCAACACGAGATTCATGTTGCCGGCGATCGGCTCGACGATGATGCCCGCGATCGCGTCGCCGTCGGCTTCGAACGTTTCCTGCACCGGCGTCAGTTCGTTGAACGGCAGCACGATCGTTTCGCCCGCGATCGCCGGGGGCACGCCGGCCGACGACGGCTGGCCGAACGTCAGCGCGCCCGAACCCGCCTTCACGAGCAGGCTGTCGCCGTGACCGTGATAACAGCCTTCGAACTTGATGATCCTGGACCGATCCGTGTAACCGCGCGCCAAACGCAGCGCCGACATCGTCGCTTCCGTCCCCGACGAGACGAGCCGCACGAGTTCGAGACTCGGCAGCCGCGCGATCAGCATTTCCGCGAGCGTGATCTCGAGTTCGGTCGGCGCGCCGAACGAAAGCCCGTTCGCCGCCGTGGACTGCACGGCTTCGACGACGGCGGGATGCGCGTGCCCGACGATTGCCGGGCCCCACGACCCGACGTAATCGATGTAACGCCTGCCATCGGCGTCCCACAAATACGGGCCTTCGCCGCGCACGACGAAACGCGGTGTGCCGCCCACCGAGCGGAACGCGCGCACCGGTGAGTTGACGCCGGCGGGGATCGAGCGCTGCGCGCGCGCGAACAACTCCTCGTTGCGGCCAGGATGGCCCTCCCACGCTTGCGGCTTCGCCGCTGCGCTGCCCCCCGCGGGGGCGGAATTCGCGTCTTGGGACGGCCCGGCGCCGCTCATCGCGCGCTTCCGGTCCGGCGCGGTGTCGTGCTGCGCGCAAACAGCGCAGCGATCGCGCTCGCCGCGCGCGTCACCGCCGCGGGATCGTCATGCGCGAAGACGTCGCTGATCACCGCGACCGCGCTCGCGCCGGCGTCGATCAGTGCCGATGCGTTTCCCGCCGTGATGCCGCCGATCGCGACGATCGGGACGCCGAGTTCACGCGCCCGTCCGAGCAATTGGACGCCCGTACGCCGCGCCTGCGGCTTGATCGCCGACGGGAAGAAACTGCCGAACGCGACGTAGTCGGCGCCCTCTTCCACCGCGGCACGCGCGCGATCGAAGTCGTCGTAGCAGGAAACGCCGATCAGCCGATCGGGGCCGACGCGCTCGCGCGCGGCGGTGATTCCCGGATCGTCCTCTCCGAGATGAACGCCGTCGGCGTCGACGTCCGCCGCGAGTCCCGGGTCGTCGTTGACGATGAAGAGTCCGCCGCGCACGGCGTGAGCGCGAGCGATCGCCTGCGCCTGGCGTCGCCTCGCGCCTGCCGCGATCGATTTGTTTCTGTACTGCACGGCCGCCGCTCCGCCATCGAGTGCCGCAACGACCTTGGCCACGAGGACCGCGGTCTCGTCGAGATCCGGCGTCACCGCATAAAGTCCGGCCACGCGCGACGCACGTGCATGACGCAACCGGCTAATGGGTTCCGCGAACATCCGGTCGGTGCACCGTCTCGGCCGCTTCCTTGGCGACGGCATCCGCGGATTCATCGGCGGACGCGTCGCGATCTTCGCGCGCCCAGAACAGCCGGTCGGGAATATGCTGTCCCATCCCGGGTCGATAGGCCTTCTCGAGCGCATGCCACGTGTAGTCCTGCGCTTCGCGAACCGCTTCCGGAAGCTCGAGACCGTTGGCCAGCATCGCGGCGATCGCCGACGCGAGGGTGCAACCTGATCCGTGGTACGTGTACGGCAATCGCTGCCACGTGTCCGAGCGGATGATGCCGCTCTTCCCGTACAGGGTATTGATAACCTGCGCCGTCGCCTCGTGCGTACCCGTCACGAGCACGTATTCGCAGCCCGCCTCGACGAGCTTCGCCGCGCACGCAAAGAGCGAAGGCTCGTCGTCGTCGTCGATGTCGGCGAGCCGGCGTACCTCCATGCTGTTGGGCGTCAGGAGCGTCGTGTGCGGCAACAGCAGCTCGCGCATCGCGTGCACCATCTCATCGGTCGCGAGATCATCGCCTCGTCCCGACGCGAGCACGGGGTCGAGCACCAGCGGGACGTCGGGATAATCGGAGACGATTTCGGCGATGGCCGCGATGTTCTCGACGCTGCCGAGCACGCCGACCTTGAACGCGTCGACCGGCATGTCCTCGAGCAGCGCACGCGCCTGGTCGGCAACCCAGTCCGAATCGATCGCGAGAATGCCTTCGATGCCGATCGTGTCCTGCACGGTCAACGCGGTGATGACCGACAACGGATGGCAGCCCATGCTCGACAGCGTCAGCAGGTCTGCCTGCATGCCGGCGCCGCCGGACGGATCGGAGGCGGAAAACGTGAGGACGATGGGCGGAAATACGGGATCGGAGTCGGCGGGCATGGCGGCGCCGCGCCGGACTCGCGGCGCAGCATTGGGTGAGATTGCTACACTTCGGATTCTACCTCATGAACGACGCTCGCCGGTGTGCGCAGGTGCGACGCTTCCTGCAACCGTCGCAACCGTTTTACGCAATGAAAAAATACATGTGCCTCATCTGCGGCTGGATTTACGACGAGGCCGCGGGGTCGCCGGACGACGGTATCCCGCCCGGCACGCCGTGGGACGACGTGCCGCCCAACTGGACGTGCCCGGAATGCGGCGCGCGCAAGGAAGATTTCGAGATGATCGAGCTTTGACGAAGGAGAATGACATGCGTGTCCTGCACACGATGCTGCGCGTTGGCGACCTCGACCGGTCGATCGATTTCTACACAAACGTGCTCGGCATGCAGTTGCTGCGCAAGACCGACCGGCCGGATCAGCGGTACACGCTGGCGTTCGTCGGCTACGGCGACGAGCGCACCAACGCCGTCCTCGAGCTCACGCACAACTACGGCGTCGACCGGTACGACCTCGGCACCGGATACGGCCACGTCGCCGTCGAAGTCAACGATGCGGCGGCCGCCTGCGCTGCGCTGCGCGCCTCGGCTGGCAAGTTCGGCGGGGCCGTGACGCGCGAGGCGGGACCGGTGAAGGGCGGCACAACCGTCATCGCGTTCGTGCAGGACCCGGATGGCTACAAGATCGAGCTGATCGAGCGCAAACCGGGCGCGGGCTGAACGGTTACCGAAGTCGCTGCGAGCGCGCAGTTCAGGGCCGCCAGATAGCGACGGCGCGCGACCGACGAAGCGCAGGATCGTGCGTCGCGACCGCCTTGCCGCGACGGGTGATCGAAACCGCCCGTCCCGTTTTTCGACGCGACGGATGATTTCGAGACAATGCTCGTTGAATCGCGTGACCGAAATGTCCATTTTAGGATGGTCTATGGTCATTTGGCCGGGAGTCAATTGACTTCGCGACCGACCGGCAATCAGGACGCCTGCTTCAGTAACTCGCGCAAGTCGTGCGTGAATACGCCGGGTCCCTGGCCGTTGGCGACGTAGAGGCGCAGACGCCCTTGCGGGTCGAAGACGTAGCTCCCGGCGGAATGGTCCATCGTGTAGCTGCCAGGCGTCGTTCCGGGCACCTTCTGATAGATGATCTTGAATTCCCTGGCCGCTCGCGCGGTCGCCTCCGCGTCCCCCCAAAGCCCCAGGAAGCGCGGATCGAACGCCGGGACATACTGCTTGAGCAGCGCGGGCGTGTCGCGCTCCGGGTCGACGGTGATGAACAGCACCTGCACGCGATTCGCATCGGCCCCAAGGCGCTTCATCGTCTCCGCGAGCGTCGCGAGCGTCGCCGGGCATACGTCCGGACACTGCGTGTAGCCGAAGAACACCACGACCGCCTTGCCGCGGAAATCGGCGAGCGTGCGCGGGTGGCCGTCCGGATCCTTGAGCGCGAAATCGTGGCCGAACGACGATCCGGTGACGTCCGACGCTTCGAATTGGGGACCGCCCGCACCGCAGGCCGCGAGCGCGAGCGACGCCAGCGCGATCAGGAGTCGGCGGCGGATCCTGGCGGGGCGCGACATCATCGGCTTCGGTTCGGCACGGCGCCGGCGCGGCGCCAGGTGCTTCAGAGGATCTGTTGCCAGTAATGGTCGATCAGCAGCGCGGAAAAGAGCGCGGCGAGATACACGATCGAAAAGCGGAACATGGCTCGCGCCAGCCGATCGCTGTACTCGCGATAGAGACGCACCGCGTATCCGGTGAAGATGGCGCCGAGCACGAGCGCCGCCGCGAGGTACGGCAGCCCGCTCATGCGGACCGCGAAGGGCATCAGCGAGACCGCGGTGAGCGCGACCGTGTACAGGACGATCATCACCTGCGTGTAATGGACGCCGTGCGTGACCGGCAGCATCGGCAGGCGCGCATTCGCATAGTCGTCGCGCCGATACAGCGCAAGCGCCCAGAAGTGCGGCGGCGTCCATACGAAGATGATGAGGAAGAGCAGCAGCGCTTCGGGCGGCACGATACCCGTTACCGCGGCCCAGCCGAGGATGGGCGGCATCGCGCCCGACGCGCCGCCGATCACGATGTTCTGCGGCGTCGCGGGCTTCAGCAGAACCGTGTAGATCACCGCGTAGCCGACGAATGTCGCCAAAGTGAGCCACATCGTCAACGGATTGACGAAACGGTAGAGGATCCACAAGCCGGCCGAGCCGACCGCGAGGGCGAACAACAACGTCTGCCGCGACGTGAGCTGCCCGCTTGGAAGCGGTCGCCATCTCGTGCGGCGCATCAACTTGTCGATGTTCTGCTCGACGAGGCAGTTGATTGCCGCCGCGGCGCCCGCCACGAGCGCGATGCCAATCGTGCCGAAGAGCACCGGTCCGGCGGGCGGGATGCCGGGGACGGCGAGGAACATTCCGATCACTGCCGTGAAGACGACCAGTGACACGACGCGCGGCTTCGTCAGCGCGAAAAACTGACGGGCGCGGGATTCGGCGAGCGCGAGCGTGAGCGTGGTCAAGGGGAAATCGGCGGCGAAGGACGAATGGATTTTACAGGAGCACGTAACCGGCGGACATCGGGGTCAGAGCTGTAAGTATTTCGGCGATCACCGCTGGCCATTACCGCCGGGCGGACATCGGGGTCAGAGCTGTAAGTATTTCGGCGAGCACCGCTGGCCATTACCGCAAGATTTCGCGCCGAAATACTTACAGCTCTGACCCCGATGTCCTGACCCCGATGTCGCTCTATCCGATGCTCGACGCGCGCAGCACTCGCCCGAGGTCCTTCGCCATCGCCTTGATATCCGGCTTCGACGGCCATGCAAGCACAAAGTTGCCGAGCGGATCGACGAGGTAGATGCGATCGGTGCCCTCCGGCAATGCGCCGGCCGACTGCGCATCGAGGCGTGCAACGGTGAGATCAGGATGAGCCGCGAGCAACGCATCGGCCGGCGCGGATGTATCGGTCACGAGCCACACGCGAACCACGCGTTCGCGTTCCGCATTCTGGATCGTTCGCGCCTGCCGCGCCGCGTAGAGTGCGCCCGAGCAGTTTCCGCGACAGTCGCCGGGCGCCGCGTACAGGACAATCCAGCGCCCGCGCAACTCGACGATGTCGAAGGGCGTCCCGTCGAGCCGCATGCCGGCAATCGGCGGGATTGTGCGCGGCGCGAGCAGTTCGCCGTAATTGACACGCGCGTCGCGTGGCCAGACGTAATACGCGACGTACGACAGTGCGATGGGAGCGAGCGCGATCATCGCGATCAACACGAGCAATCGCTTGCTGCGCGCGCTGGTCGTCCCTTGCGGGCGCGTGCTGCCGACCGGCGCGTTCATGGCTTGACCGCGGACCACCTGCGCGGCCTGAACGTGAACCAGAGCCAAAGGCCGGCCGCCATCGCGGCGAACGTGTACCACTGGACCATGTAGCCGAGATGCGTATCGATGCCGGCGTCGGGCAGCGGCCAGTCGCGCGCCAGGTTCTCGCCGGTGGTGGAGTCGAGCGCCTCGATCACGATCGGCAGCACCGCAACGCCGGTCGCCTGCGCGAAACGCGCGGGGTCGAGGTGTTCCCAGATCGGGCCCGTCGGCGCGTTGCCGTCGCCGATTTCGTAGTATTTCCGCGCGGGAATGTCGATGCGCCCGCGCAGCGTGACCGTTCCCGCAGGCGGCGGCGCTTCCGGCAGCACGGCGCGCGTCGGGCCACCGGCAATGAAGCCGCGGTCGACCAGCACCGCCCCGCCATCCTTCAATCGCAGCGGCGTCACGACGTCGAAGCCGACGCGGCCGTCATGCACCTTGTTGTCGATCAGGATCTGGTGGCGCGCATCGAATTCGCCGGTCGCCACGACCTGCCGGAACCGCCACGCGCTCCAGTCGTCCATGCCCGCGGGCAACGTCACCGGGGCAAGCGACGCCGCCTGCTGCATTTTTTCCTGCAGCGCTTCCTTCTCGAGCATGCGCCGGTGCTGCCAGTTGCCGGCGATGACGCAGAGAACGATCGTCGCGAAAGCCGCAACGGTCGCCACCCACGCCGGCCGGCTGGCGCGTTGCGGCGCAATGCCAGTCGCTTCCGTTGCGACGATGTTCGTGCTCATTTGGACCCCCAGGCTTGCGGCCGCATTGGCCAATACAGCCGCTGCGCTGCCCCCGAGGTGGCGCTATTCGCATGTTGGGGCGGCGCGGCGATGCTCATGGTTGTGACGGGAAAATCGGTATCGGAGATGTATTTCCCAACACTGTTCGTTCATTGGATTTGTCGCGTCGGGGAAATCCATCTCCGACACCGATTTTCCGATGTTAAACTGGCTTGGGACTCGCGAGCGACATGAGAGCCATCGTCATCATCGCGTTGATCGCGATCGTCACCGCGCTGTTCACGGCGCTCGTCTTTCTCTACCGCGATCGCGGACGAGGCAATCGCGTCGTCATCGCCCTCGCCATTCGCGTACTGCTGTCGATGGGGCTGATCGCGTTTCTCGTCTTTTCCTGGTGGATGGGGTGGATCACCCCCGGCCAGCTGTGAGCGCGAAACGTTGCGCGGAGCAGCTACAGCCAGTAAACGAGCACGAACAGCAGCAGCCACACCACGTCGACGAAGTGCCAGTACCACGCGGCCGCCTCGAACCCGAAGTGGTGCTCCGCATCGAAGTGTCCGCGAAACGTCCGAACCAGCATCACCGTCAGCATGATCGCGCCGATCGTCACGTGGAATCCGTGGAAACCGGTCAGCATGAAGAACGTCGATCCGTAGACGCCGGTCGATAGCTTCAGGTTGAGCTCGCTGTACGCGTGCGTGTACTCGAACGCCTGGAAGCCAAGGAACGAGAAGCCGAGCACGATTGTGATGAACAGCCAGAACTTCAGCGCGCCGCGGTGCCCCATCTTCAACGCATGGTGCGCGAGCGTCAGCGTGCCGCCGGAGCTGACGAGGATGATCGTGTTGAGCAGCGGGATGCCGATCGCGGCCATCGGCGAAAACGCCTGCTGAATGTAGGGTCCGACCGTCGGCCACTGCGCGGCGTAATTCGGCCACAGCAGGCGGCCGGTCAGCGCGCTGCCGAGATCGGGAACCGACACGTTGCGCACGTAGAACAGCGCGCCGAAGAACGCGCCGAAGAACATCACCTCGCTGAAGATGAACCAGCTCATGCCCCAGCGGAACGACATGTCCACCTTCTTGTTGTAGAGCCTGTGCTCCGATTCGCGGATGACCGCGCCGAACCAGCCGAACAGCATCGCCAGCAGGAAGCAGAACCCGGCAGCGACGATCCACGGTCCCGCCGGATAGCTGTTGAACCAGAACGCCGCCCCCGTGCCCATCAGCAGCAGTGCGCACGAGCCGAGGATCGGCCAGTGCGACGGTTGCGGAACGAAGTAATAGGGCTTTGCGCCGGCGGCGGCGGTGCTCATCGGGGACTCCTCGTAATGGTCGTTGGCGCTGCAGCGGGGACGGGCAACGGATCAGGGCTTCCCATTGCCCTCGACCTCGAAAAACGTATATGACAGCGTGATCGTCGACAGGTCCTTCGGCAATTTCGGATCGACGACAAAGACGACCGGCATGTCGCGCTTCTCACCTGCCGCAAGCGTCTGCTTCGAGAAGCAGAAGCAATCGAGCTTGCGGAAAAACTGCGCCGCCCGCTGCGGCCCGTAGCTCGGAATCGCCTGACCGGTAACGGGATGATCGGCATTGTTGACGACTTCGAACATCGCCTGCGTCACGGCACCGGGGTGGACGTCGGTCGCCTCCGCGAGCGCGCGGAACTTCCATGGCATGTTGCGCAGGTTCGTATCGAACTCCACGTGCACGGAGCGCGTCGTGTCGACCTGCGTGTTCGTCACCTTGTCGGCCACGTCGATGTCCCGCAGGCCGGTCACTTCACAGATCTTTTCATAGAACGGAACAAGCGCGTAGCCGAAGCCGAACATGGCCACAACGATGACGACGAGTTTCATCACCAGCGCGCGGTTGTTCCGCGCGATCTTCTGCTGGCGCGAATCGCTGCGCAGCGGGCCCTGCGTATCCGACGCGCTCATTTGCGGAGGTGCCGCCCGATCGCGACGACGAGATAGAGCAGCACCGCGCCGACGACGACGCCGATCGAAACCACGGGGCTGTCGATGGAGCGCGACAGGATGATGCCGAAGAAGAACACGAGCACGATCGCGAGCAGGACGAGGCCCGTCCTGCGGTTCGCGGTCTTCAAGCGCTCGGCGTCGCGGCGCATCGGGTCATCGGCCATGGCAGCCAGCGTGGATTGCCGCATCGGGTGATCGAGCGAGTGCCGGTCCTATTTGACGACAGGAGGCGTCTCGAACGAGTGATACGGCGCCGGCGAAGGCAACGTCCACTCGAGCGATGTCGCGCCGTCCCACGGCTTGGCCGGCGCGGGCTCGCCGCCGCGGATGCATTTCACCACCGCGGCGAGGAACACCAGTTGCGACAGCCCGAAGCCGAACGCGCCTATCGTCGACACCATGTTCCAGTCGGTGAACTGCTGCGCGTAATCGGGGACCCGCCGCGGCATTCCGGCGAGGCCCAGGAAGTGCATCGGGAAGAACGCCACGTTGAAGAAGACGAACGACAGCCAGAAGTGCCAGTCGGCGATCTTCTCGTTGTACATGTGGCCCGTCCACTTCGGGAGCCAGTAATACGTGCCGCCGAAGAACGCGAACAGCGTGCCGGCAACCATCACGTAATGGAAATGCGCGACGACGTAGTAGGTATCGTGAACTTGCACGTCGATCGGCACGATGCCCAGCACAAGCCCGGTGAAGCCGCCGATCACGAACAGGAACAGGAAGCCGAGCGCGAAGAGCATCGGCGCCTCGAGCGAGATCGAGCCCCTCCACATCGTCGCGACCCAGTTGAATACCTTCACGCCGGTCGGCACTGCGATCAGCATCGTCGCGTACATGTAGAACAGGATGCCTGCCGTCGGCAAGCCGGTGGTGAACATGTGATGAGCCCAGACCAGGAACGACAGGATCGCGATCGTGGCCAGCGCGTAGACCATCGACGCATACCCGAACAGCGGCTTGCGCGAGAACGTCGGGATGATTTCCGAAATGATCCCGAACGCCGGCAGGATGATGATGTAAACCTCGGGGTGACCGAAGAACCAGAACACGTGCTGGAACAGTATCGGATCGCCGCCGCCCGCCGCGTTAAAGAACGACGTGCCGAAGTGGCGGTCGGTCAGCAGCATGGTCACGGCACCCGCCAGCACCGGCATCACCGCGATCAGCATGTACGCGGTGATCAGCCACGACCAGCAGAACAGCGGCATTTTCATCAGCGTCATGCCCGGCGCGCGCAGATTGAGGATGGTCGTGATGATGTTGATCGAGCCCATGATCGACGACGCGCCCATGATGTGGATCGCGAAAATCGTCAGGTCCATCCCCATCCCTTCCTGCACCGTCAGCGGCGGATACAGACTCCAGCCCCCCGACGCGGCGCCGCCGGGAACGAACAGCGACATGAGCAGCATGATCGCGGCCGGCGGCAGCAGCCAGAAGCTCCAGTTGTTCAGCCGCCCGAACGCCATGTCGGGCGCGCCGATCTGCATCGGGATCATCCAGTTGGCGAAGCCCACGGCGCCGGGCATCAGCGCGCCGAAAATCATGATCAGGCCGTGCAGCGTCGTCATCTCGTTGAACACCTCGGGACGGACGATCTGCAGGCCGGGCTGGAACAGTTCGGCGCGAATCGTGAGCGCGAAGCATCCGCCGATAATGAACATCGTGAACGAGAACCACAGGTACATCGTCCCGATGTCCTTGTGGTTGGTCGTCGTGATCCAGCGCATGATCCCATTGGGGTGATGCGAATAGCCGTCGTGCGGGATGCCACCAACGACGAGATCGTGCGGTACGCTGCTCATGAAAACTCCTTACTTCCGCTCGGCTTTGACGGCGGCGGGCTGGACCACGTTCTCGCTCGCCTTGTTGCCCCACGTGTTACGCGTGTAGCTGATGACCGACGCGATGTCGACGTCGGAAAGCTGCTTCCACGACGGCATCTTGCCGCCGCCCGCGGCGCTCTGCACGACACCGTTGGTCTGTCCGTTCAGCACGACGTCGATCTGATGCTGCGCTGGCCCCAGCACGATCTTGTCGCTGACGAGCGCCGGCGCGCCGATGGCGGCGTTGCCCGTTCCGGTCGGCTGGTGGCACGCCGCGCAATTGGCGTTGAAGACCTGCTCGCCATGCGCGACGAGGTCCTTCACGTCCCAGACCTTGTTCGGATCTTCGGCGGCGACCGCGAGCTTCTGCTTCTGCTCACCGAGCCATTTCGCGTAATCGTCCTTCGACTTCACCTCGACGACGATCGGCATGAAGCCATGGTCCTTGCCGCACAATTTGGCGCACTGGCCGCGGTAGGTGCCGATCTTGTCCGCCTTGAACCACACGTCGCGGACGAAACCGGGGATCGCTTCCTGCTGAATCCCGAGCGCAGGCACATACCAGGCGTGAAGAACGTCGCCCGCGGTGATCAAAACGCGCACCTTGGCATCGACGGGCACGACGAGCGGATTGTCGACCTCCAGCAGATAGTGCTCGTCCTTGGGGGCGCGACCCTCGATCTGCGCAAGCGGCGTCGCGAGCGTCGAGTAGTAGCCGAAGCCTTCCTGCACGTAGTCGTAGTTCCATTTCCACTGGTAGCCGGTGACCTTGATCGTCATGTCCGACGCCGCGGTGTCGTGCATCGCGAGGATCGTCTTCGTCGCGGGGTACGCCATGAATATCAGGATCAGGAACGGGATGACGGTCCAGATGATCTCGACCGTCGTGTTCTCGTGAAACTGGACCGCCTGGTGTCCGATCGACCTGCGATGCTTGAGCAGCGAATAGAACATCGTGCCGAACACGCCGATGAAGATCACGACGCAGATCCAGAAGATCAGGTCGTGAAGCGTGATGATTTCCTGGGCAATCGCCGTGGCCGGGGCCTGGAAATACCATTCCGGCGCGGCGAACACGGCGCCGGGCACGAGCAGCGATCCGGCAATTGCGGCGCGTAGAAGCCTCCGCACCAGTTCCGTTCGATTACACACGATGCTGTTCCTCATTCGCGACGTGGCAGCGCCACGTCCGGCGGCTTCAAATCGCACGCGGAAAAAACGCGCGTCGGTTTGACGCGCGCTCTTTGGAGGCCTTGAATGTTAGCACGGATTGCGAACGCCTCATCTGCGAAACCGAGCATCGCGAGCGAGTCGCCATCGAACGAGGGCACGTCGCCCGGCCCGACAACGACGAGCGGCGCGAGGCCGAGACGTTCGGTCAACGCGTCGATGTTGCGATCGGCGAGCGGCATGCGCGGCGGCAGCACGTTCGCGATCCACGCGCGCAGGACGAGGCCTCGTCGTCGCACGGCGAGCGCGGTCAGCAGCGCGTGATTGAGGCAACCAAGGCGAACGCCGACGACCAGCAGGATCTCGAGTCGCAATGCGACGGCGATGTCCAGCATGTCAAGTTGCGCGTCGAGCGGCACGAGCGCGCCGCCGGCACCCTCGACGACCCGCGCATCGGCCTGCGCGCACAGCCGCCCGTACGCGTCGACGATTCGTGACAACGCGATCGTGACGCCTGCACTCTCCGCGGCGAGATGCGGCGCGACGGGCTCGGTGAACGCGTACGGATTGCAATCCGCGAACGGCGCTTCGACGTTCCCGGCCGACCTCAGTTCCAATACATCCGCATTTGTGCCGGTCGAAGGCTCGACTCCGGCAGCGACGGGCTTCATGCCCACTGCGCGGAAGCCAGCAGTGGCCAACGCGCGCAGCAACGCAGTCGCGATCCGCGTCTTGCCGACGCCGGTGTCCGTCCCCGTGACGAACAAACCATGCGCAGTCGCTCGCATCAGCCCGCACCTGGACGCTGCAATCGCACGATAGCATGTCCTTCCGGCGTCCTGCGCGCCTCGCCCTTCCACGCGTGACCGTAGACCACTTCGAACGTCGCGGCGATGCGGCCGTCCCTGCGCAACGCCTCTAGCCGCTGCATCGCGCGTAACCACCGCGCACGGCCCATGAGGCCATGCGGGCGCCCGCGCGTCCGGTTGGTCGCGCCGATCGCCTTCAACTCGGCGAGCAACGCCTTCGGCGTGTCGAACGTCAGCGTGATGTACTCCATGTCCATCACCGGATCGGCAAATCCGGCGTGTACCAGCATGTCGCCGAGGTCGTGCATGTCGATGAACCGGTTCGTATGCGTGCTGCCGTCGACGCCGGCGAATGCCGTGCGCACTTCGCGCAACGTATCGGGGCCGAACGTCGTGAACGACAGCAGGCCGCCGACCTTCAATACCCGACGGAACTCGGCGAACGCGCGTGGGACGTCGTTCACCCATTGCAACGCGAGGTTGCTCCAGGCCAGATCGACGCAGACACCCGCGAAGGGCAGCGCCGCGATGTCGGCGCAGACAAACGCCGGTTCCAATGCACTGCGTCCGGGCGCGAACGGCCGCAGCAGGCGGTGGAGCACCGTTCGTCCCGCCTGCGAGCGGTGCCGCGCGGCGACCACCATCGGCAACGCGATGTCGAACGCAAGCACGCGCGCGCCGGGATAGCGAAGGCCAAGCTCGCCAACCGCCTCGCCGGTACCGCAACCGGCATCGAGGATCCTGGATGGAACGAGCTTCACGTAGTCGAGACGCTGCGCCATCCGTGCGCCGATTTCCCGCTGCAACGCCGCGGCCGCATCGTAAGTTGCTGCCGCACGCGCGAACCCGCGTCGCACCGCCCGCGGATCGACGTCGCGCGGATCGGGCGCGTGAAACGTCGGCTCAGCCATCGATGAAAGGCAGCACGGCGTCGAAGAATGCGGCCCGGTGCGAGAGGAATGGTGCATGCGCGGCACCTTCGATCGTCACCTGCGTCGCATTCGGCAATGCCGCGGCGAGGTCGCTGGTCGCCTGCACGGGAACGAGTGCATCGAGATCGCCGCCCACCACGAGTGCAGGCGTCATTACGCGAGACAGCGTCGATCGCAGGTCGACCTGCTCCATCAACTGAAGAGCGCCGGCAAGCGTTGCGGGTGACGGATCGCCCCGCTCGAAAAGACACTGGCGCAATTGCGCGAGGGTCGCGCGCCCCTCGTCGCTGCCGTGTACCTGGAGCGCGAGAAACCGCTGCAGCGTGAGGCGATACGAAACGCGCAATTCGTCGCCGAAGCGCGCAAGCGCTGCACGTGCCATCGCATGCGGCCAGCCTTCGCGCTGTACGAACGACGGCGTCGTCGCGACCAGGACCAGCCGTTTGACCCGCGCGGGCCGCATCAGCGCCCATTGCAGCGCGATCTGGCCGCCGAGCGACCAGCCGAGCACGGTGACCGGCACATCGACGTCGATCGCCGCATCGATGGCAACGGCGAGCGATGGCAGGTCGAAAGGCTCGATCGGCGGCGAGCGCCCGTGACCGGGAATGTCGACGACGTGTACGCGATGCGTTCGCGCGAGCGGCGGCAAAAGCGGCGAGAACAGTCCTCCGTGCATCGCGAAGCCATGCAACAGCACGAGCGGCGCGCCCGCACCGACCGACTCGACGTGAACCTGCGCAGCTTCGGCGTCCATGTCACGCATTGCCGAAGGCGACCTCGTGCAGAGCCGTGACGAGCTGTGCCACATCGGCATGGGTGTGCGTCGCGGACAGCGAAACGCGCAGTCGCGCCGTCCCGTCCGGGACCGTCGGCGGGCGAATCGCCGGGACGAGGACACCGCGTGCGCCGAGTGCTTCGGACACGCGGACCGCCTCGCCCGCATCACCGACGACGAGCGGCTGGATCGGCGTCGACGACGCCAGCAGCCGCCACGGCAGATCGCCCGCCTTCGCGCGGAACGCGACAATCAGCTCGGCGAGATGCTCGCGTCGCGCTTCGTTCTCGCGAATGCATCGCAACGCCTCGCGCAGCGTCTCGGCGAGGAGCGCCGGTGCCGCCGTCGTGTAGATGTAAGAACGGGCCGTCTGGATCAGCGTCTCGATGACGAGCGGATGCGCCGCCACGAATGCGCCCGAAGCGCCCGCGGCCTTGCCGAGCGTTCCCATGTAGACGATCCGCTCGGAGGCGATGCCGAAATGCGCGAGCGTCCCGCGCCCGCCGCCCAGCACGCCGAAGCCATGCGCGTCGTCGACGACAAGCCACGCATCGTGCGCTTCCGCCAGCGCGAGCAGGTCGCGGAGCGGCGCAACGTCGCCATCCATGCTGAACACGGCATCGGTCACGATAAAGCAGCGGCGGCGCTGCTCGACGGCCAGCGCGTCGCGAAGCGCGGCGACGTCGAGATGCGGATAGCGGTGCAGTGTCGCGCGCGACAGAAGTGCCCCGTCGGTGAGGCACGCATGATTGAGGCGATCGGCGAAGATCACGTCACCGCGACCCGCGAGCGCCGTCAGGATCGCGATATTCGCGAGATAGCCGCTCGAGAAGAGCAGTGCACGCGCGTTCGGGCACGAGGCGACAAACTCCGCCAGCTCGCGCTCGAGCGCCTCGTGCGGCGTCTGGTGGCCGACGACCATATGCGAAGCGCCGGCGCCCACGCCGAAGCGCCGCGCAGCTGCGCACGCCGCGTCGATCAGCGGCGCCGCATTCGCCAAGCCGAGATAGTCGTTGCTGGCGAACGCGACATACGTGCGACCGCCGATTCGTATGCGCGGTCCCTGCGCTGTTTCGACGATTCGCCGGGTCCGCAGCAGTCCGTCCGCACCGCGGCGTTCGAGTGCGAGCGCGAGGTCCGCGAGGGGTGCGCTAAATGGGGTCGGAGCCGTAATATTTGCTCCATCGGTCGGATCAAATATTACGGCTCTGACCCCATTTACGGACCCCATTTACGCGGTGACGAGTCCGAGCTTGTCGAACAGCGCGTGGTCGGCTCCGACGTCGGGATTGCCGGTCGTGAGCAGCCGATCGCCGTAGAAGATCGAGTTGGCGCCGGCGAAATAGCACAATGCCTGCACCGGCTCACCCAGTTCGCGGCGGCCGGCGGAAAGACGAATCATCGCGCGCGGCATGGCGATCCTGGCGGCGGCGACCGTGCGCACGAATTCGAGCGGATCGAGCGCCCTCGCGCCGCCGAGGCGCGAATGAAGCGGTGTGCCTTCGACCTGGACCAAGTGATTGATCGGCACCGATTCCGGCTGCGGACAAAGGCTCGCGAGCTGCGCGATCAGGCCGGCTCGATGCCGGCGCGATTCGCCCATGCCGACGATACCGCCGCAGCAGACGTGCAATCCCGCGTCGCGCACTCGGTCGAGCGTCTCGAGGCGATCCTGGTAATCGCGCGTCGACACGACGTCGCCGTAGAACTCCGGCGACGTATCGAGATTATGATTGTAGTAATCGAGCCCCGCCTGCTTCAACCGCTCCGCCTGGCCATCCTTCAGCATGCCCAGCGTGCAGCAGGTCTCGAGCCCGAGCGCCTTGACCGCGGAGACCATCTCGAGCACCGCCGCGAGATCGCGCTCCTTCGGACCGCGCCATGCGGCACCCATGCAGAAGCGCGACGCACCGGCGTCCTTCGCCGCGCACGCCGCATCGACGACGCGCTCGACGTCGAGCAGCGCCTCGTTCGCGACACCGGTGTGATAGCGCGCCGCCTGCGGACAATACCCGCAGTCTTCGGGACATCCGCCGGTCTTGATGGACAGCAGCGTCGAAAGCTGCACCGCGTTCGGTGCGTGATGCTGACGGTGCACCTGCTGCGCGCGAAGCAGAAGATCCGAGAACGGCGCCGCGATCAGCGTCTCGATCGCGTCGATCGCACTGCGACCGACGCCGCGAGATGTCGGTGGACGGGTGAAAGTAACGTTGGCTTCGGTCACGGTCATGCGTTTGGACGATCGCGCGATGCCGCTTGCAGTCCGACAATGCCACGCGAGGACCGGGACACTATCGCATGTTGTCAAACGCCATCGTTGTGAAATTTAACCTCGCGCGCGCCTGTCGTGCGATTGGGGCGCGTCGCATGACCGACGCGCTCGGCCGCGCGTTGCGAACTGCTCTCCCGCAGGCATGCACGCTCTGCGCGGCGGCGAGCGGCGATGCGATGCTGTGCGTCGCGTGCGCATCGCAAATGCCGACGCTCGGCGATGCCTGTCCGAGATGCGCGCTGCCGGCGCCGGAGCACCTCGTGTGCGGCACCTGCCTTTCGAAACCGCCACCGTATGCCGCGACGATCGCCGCGTGGCGCTACGCCTTCCCGGCCGATCGGCTGCTGCAGGCGTTCAAGTACGGCGGAAGGCTGGCGCTCGCCGAACCGTTGGCAACCGCACTAAGCGAAGCCGTGCACGCACGCGGGCTGCCGATGCCCGATCGCCTGATTGCACTGCCGCTTTCGCCTCGCCGCCAGCGCGAGCGAGGGTTCAACCACGCGCATGAAATCGCCTGTCGCGTGGCGTCGTCGACCGGCGTCGCGCTCGAGCGCGCATTCCGGCGTACGCGCGATGCGCCGCCGCAGGCGGGGTTGACACTGCGCGAGCGCGCGCGCAACGTGCGCGACGCGTTCGAGGCCACGTTGCCGCTCACCGGGCTGTCGATTGCGATCGTCGACGACGTCATGACCACCGGGGCGACGCTTGCCGCGGCTGCAATCGCCGCGCGGGCGGCGGGCGCAGCACGCATCGAGGCGTGGGTCGTGGCGCGTACGCCACCGCCGGTGCAAAGCCCGCGTTGAATCGTTGACCCCGTTCGAAAGCGCTCCGATGTTCGCCGTCGTACTCGTCCAGCCCGAAATCCCGCCCAACACCGGCAACGTCATCCGGCTGACGGCGAATACCGCTACCGAGCTCCATCTCGTCGAGCCGCTGGGATTCCGGATGGACGATCGCGAGTTGCGCCGGGCCGGTCTCGATTATCACGAATACGCGAGGGTCAGCGTACACCAGAGCTTCGCCGCGTGCCGCGAGGCCGTCGATCGCGACGTTCCGCGCCGGTGGTTCGCGTTCACGACGCAGGCGACGCGCTCCGCGTACGACGTCGCGTACGCGCCGGGCGACGTCCTCACGTTCGGCTGCGAAACCAAAGGCCTGCCCGCCGACATCGTCGCGCAATTCCCGAAGGATGCGCGGGTGCGCATTCCCATGCGCCCTGGTGTGCGGAGCCTCAACCTTTCGAACGCGGTCGCCGTCGCCGTGTACGAAGCGTGGCGCCAATCAGAGTTCAGGTAACAGGTAACAAAGGACAGAGGGCAGAAAACCCTCCGCGTTGGTTCGACGCTATCTGTTAGCTGTGACCTGACTTCTGTCACCTGACGCGCCCAGCGGGTCAATCAGGAAGCGCAGGTCGTAGTCGCGGTCGGTGACCCGCTGCTGCTGCGTCTTGCCGACGCCATGATCGGTGTCGACGTCCATGTCCATCGCGCTCATTCGGACCGCGGTTCGCGCGCGAGTAACGCGCCCACGGCGTCCCGCGGCGCCATACCTTCGTACAGCACGCGATGCACAGCATCGACGATCGGCATGTCGATGCCGTGGTGCATCGCAAGTGCGCGCGCGGCGCGCGTCGCCTCGACGCCTTCCGCGACGTGCCCGATCTCGGCGAGGATCGCAGCCAGCGGTTGACCGCGCGACAACGCGAGCCCGACGCGCCGGTTGCGCGAAAGATTGCCGGTGCACGTCAGCACGAGGTCACCCAATCCCGCGAGTCCCATCAGCGTTTCACGGCGGCCGCCGAGCGCCGTCGACAGGCGGCCGGATTCGGCCAAGCCTCGCGTGATGAGCGCTGCGCGCGCATTGTCGCCGAAGCCGAGGCCGTCGCTTGCACCGGCCGCGATGGCGAAAACGTTCTTCACCGCGCCACCCACTTCGATGCCGGCGAGGTCGTCGCTCGGATACGCGCGCAACGTGTCACTGCGCAACAGGTCCGCGACGTCCGCCGTCAGCGACGTGTCGGTCGTAGCGACGACCAGCGCCGTGGGCAAACCTTGAGCGACTTCGATGGCGAACGTCGGGCCCGACACGGCGCCGACGGGATGCGGCCAGTGCTCGGCGAGCCGTTCGTGCGCCAACGCCCATTGCGCGGGCGCCGGGGTGGCGACAAAGCCCTTCGCAAGTGCGATCAGGGGTGCGGAAAGCCGTACACCGTCAAGGGCTGCGCACAGCGCCATCAGGCCGGCCACCGGCGTCGCCGCGAACAGCAGGTCCGCGCCGGCATCCGCGAGGTTGGATGTGATCGCGACCTCGGCAGGCAGCGCGATCCGCGGTAAATAGCGGCGATTCTCCCGAGCGGCGATGCAGGCGCGTGCCTGCGAAGGCGAGCGCATGTAGAGCGTCACGCGCGGGCGCACGTGCGTTCGCGTGGCAAGGTGGATCGCAAACGCCGTTCCCCACGCCCCGCCGCCCAGCACTGCGACACTCGCCGTCATGATCGATCGGGCAACTCGGTTTCGCGAGTCAGAATCCGAACACCTGCGCGAGGCGCAGGTAACCG
>JALYSS010000183.1 GCA_030854685.1 Pseudomonadota bacterium
CCCGACCGTCGCCGCTGCGCCCGCGATCGCGGCGCCGCTCGCCCCGGCCTCCGAGGTGCGGACGCCGGATCAGAATGCGGATACCGCCCCGGTGGCCAGCGTGCGCGGCGGGTACACGGTGCAACTCGGCGCGTTTGCAAATTTTGCCAACGCGAAAGCTTTCCTCGCGCGTACACAGAACCAACTCGCAACGGCACAGGTCGAACCGAAAATTCGACAAGCGGGTGGACTTTATCGCGTCTACATCGGACCCTATCCTGCTCGCAGCGAGGCGGAACGCATCGGGGGGCGCATCACGCAAGCATTCGGTTTCCCAACGACCGTCGCAATCCCTTGAGCGCGGCAGGCCGTCCCAGGGCGCGAATTCCGCCCCAAGGGGGCAGCGCAGCGGAGGTATTGGCCAATGCCGCCGCGAGCGTGCGCGGATCGTACGAGTGCGCCGGCCGTGCTGATCGCCACCGCGATCGTTATAATGGCGATCGTCGCGCCCACTCACGTGCGCGGATCGCCTGCCCCGGCGCGGCCTGTGCGTCGTTGCAGTTCCGGTTGCTCCTTCCGCTGAACATCGCTTGATGATCCCGTTGCTTCGTCGCTGGCTTGCCGTTGCTGCATTGTCGTTGCTGCCGTTCGCGGCGCAGCTCGCGCACGCGCAGTTGTCGATCGAGATCGTCGGCGGGGGCGCCACGATGATTCCCATCGCGATCGTTCCGTTCGACGCCGAGGCGACGTGGCCGCTCGGCGTTTCGGGCATCGTCGGCGCCGATCTCGCGCGCTCGGGACTGTTCCGCCTCGTCGACACGAACGGGATCGTGCCGCGTCCCGTGCGTGCGCAGGACGTGCAATACGGCACCTGGCGCGCGCGCAACGCCGACGCCGTCGTCGTCGGGTCGATGCTGCCGTTGCCCGACGGTCGGGTCGATGTCCGCTTCGCGCTGGTCGACGTCGTCAAGCAGGTGCCGCTCGTGTCGATGGCCTATACGGTCACGCCGCAGCAGTTCCGCATCACCGCGCACAAGATCGCCGATGTGATTTACGAAAAGCTCACCGGCGATCGCGGCGTGTTCTCGACGCGCATCGCGTACATCACCAAGCAGGGCCCGCGTTTCCAGTTACTCGTCGCGGACGCCGACGGCTTCGGCCCGCAGTCGATCGTGGCGTCGAACGAGCCGCTGCTGTCGCCGCGCTGGTCGCCCGACGGCTCGCGCCTCGCGTACGTGTCGTTCGAGAACAAGAAGCCCGTCGTGTACGTGCAATCGCTCACTACCGGTGAGCGGCGTGCCGTCGCCAATTTCCGCGGCAGCAACTCGTCGCCCGCGTGGTCGCCCGATGGGCGCAAGCTCGCCGTCACGTTGACGAAGGACGGCGGCTCGCAGGTCTACCTGATGAATCCTGACGGCAGCAACGTCACGCGCGTGCTTACGTCGCAGGCCATCGACACCGAGGCGATGTTCACGCCCGATGGCCAGTCGCTGGTGTTCACGTCCGATCGCGGCGGCACGCCGCAGCTCTACCGCGCAAGTCTCCTGGGGGGCCAGGTGGAGCGCCTGACGTTCGAGGGCAGCTACAACGTTTCGCCGAAGCCGTTGCCCGACGGCAAGGGTCTGGTGTTCGTCCGCCGTGACGGCGGACGATTTGAAATTGCAACGCTCGACTACGCCACGCACCAGGTACAGGTGCTGACACCGGGCCCGAACGACGAAAGTCCGAGCGTTGCGCCGAATGGCAAGCTGGTCATCTATGCGAGCGAAGGTGGGGGGCGCGGCATTCTGGCCGCGATATCCATCGACGGTCGCGCGAAACAGCGGCTCGTCGCGCCCGCGACCGACGTGCGCGAGCCCGCCTGGGGACCGTACCCGCGGTCATGAAATGACATCCTTTCGAACGCGCGCCGGGTCGCGGTGCGCACGATAACCCTGCAGGAGGTGGCATGCGCAATTTACTTTTGGTCGCGATCATCGCGACGGCACTGGCCAGTTGCTCGACGACGCCCACAACGGAAGCACCGATCGAGGACCGCGGTGCGGCGGGGACGACCGCCCCCGGAGCCACCGGCGCCGAGACGGGCGGTGCCAACAGCGGCAACGTGAACGGTTCGGCGACGGGTTCGGGCGCGCTCGGCAACGAGTTGCACAACCCGAACAGCATCCTGTCGAAGCGCAGCGTCTACTTCGATTTCGACAGCTTCGTCGTCAAGGACGAATACCGGCCGCTCGTCGAAGCGCACGCGCGCTATCTGCAGCAGAACCGCAACGCGCGGATGACGATCCAGGGCAATACCGACGAGCGCGGCTCGCGCGAATACAACATCGCGCTCGGCCAGAAGCGCGCCGATGCGGCCAAGCGGATGATGGTATTGCTCGGCGCGACCGACAACCAGATCGAGACGACGAGTTTCGGCGCGGAGCGGCCGAAGAATCCCGGGCACGATGAATCGGCGTGGGCAGAGAATCGCCGCGACGATATCGTCTATGCGGGTGAGTGACGGAGCCAGCGGTTGAAGCCAGCCCATCGCGCGACGCTTGCCGGCGTCGCGCTTTTCCTGGTCGCGCACGTCGCGCAGGCGGCGCTCTTCGACGATGACGAGGCGCGGCGGCGGGTCGAATCGACCAATATTCGGCTGACCGAGCTGCAGCGCGAGGTCGAGGATCGGCTGACGGCGATCGAGCAGCAGATGAAGGGACAGGGGCTCGCCGACCTTTCCAACCAGATGCAGGTCCTGCAAGGCGATATCGCGAAGCTTCGCGGCCAGGTTGAAGTCGTTACGTACGAGCTCGAGCAGGCGCAAAAGCGCCAGCGCGACCTGTACGTCGACCTCGACACGCGCTTGCGCAAGATCGAATCGGCCGCGGCTGCTGCCGCGAAGGCCGAGGCGGCCATTCCGGCGGACACGGCCGCGCCCGCTTCGCCAACCGCGCCACCCCCCGGCGCTTCGACGTTCGGACCGGGACCGCCCCCATCGGAGCCAACGTCAGCACCGCCGCCGGGACCCGTTGCGACGTTGCCACCGGTGCGAAATCCTGCCGAAGGCATCGCCGAGCAGCGCGCGTACGACAGCGCGCTCGACCGGTTCAAGCGCGGCGACTATGCCGGGTCGATTGGCGGCTTCAACGCGTTCATCAGGACGTATCCGCGCAGCCCGCTCACGTCGTCGGCCCAATACTGGCTCGGCAACGCACAATACGCACGACGTGACTATCGCGGCTCGATCACCACGCAGCGCCAGTTGCTCAAGGACTACCCCGACAGCAGCAAGGCGCCCGACGCATTGCTCAACATCGCGTCCGCGCAGGCCGACATGGGCGATAGCGCGGCCGCTCGCCGCACGCTCGAGGAACTCATCGCCAGGCACCCGAAGTCCGACGCCGCGACGCGGGCAAAGCAGCGGCTGGGCGTGCGCTGATCGGGACTGCTTCGATGTCGGAAATGTATTCTGCCAAATACATCTCCGACACCGATCTGGCGAGCAATTTCGCCGCGCGCGTCATCGCATGGCAGCGCAAGCACGGCAGGCGCGACCTCCCGTGGCAGAACACCCGGGACGCGTATCGCATCTGGCTGTCGGAAAGCATGCTGCAGCAGACGCAGGTCGCAACGGTCCTGCCGTATTTCACACGCTTCGTCGCCGAATTGCCGACGGTCGATGCGCTCGCCGCCGCGCCGCTTTCACGCGTACTCGAGCTGTGGAGCGGCCTCGGCTATTACCGCCGTGCGCATCATCTGCATGCGGCGGCGCGCGTGGTCGTCGACCAGCACGCCGGCCGCTTTCCATCCGATGCCTCGGCGCTGACGACGTTGCCCGGCATTGGCCGCTCGACGGCTGCGGCCATTGCGGCGTTCGCGAGCGGCGAGCGCGGCGCGATCCTCGACGGCAACGTGAAGCGCGTACTGGCGCGGCACCGCGCTATCGAGGGATGGCCCGGCGCGCCGCAGGTTCAGGCGCAACTGTGGCGTGCCGCCGAAGCGATGTTGTCCGGGATGCCGAATCACGCGGCGAACGTCGCCGGCGCGTACACGCAGGGGATGATGGATCTTGGCGCGACGATCTGTACGCGCACGCGACCCCGGTGCGAGGTTTGTCCGGTGAGCGACGACTGCATCGCGCGGCGCGATGGACGCGTCGATGCATTGCCTTCGTCCCGTCCGCGCAAGGCGTTGCCGCGGCGCACCGTTGCCGTTCTACTGCTGGAGCGGGACGGGGAAATTCTGCTGGAGCAGCGTCCGCCGCTCGGAATCTGGGGCGGACTGTGGAGCTTTCCTGAGCTGCCGGTCCACAGCGACGTAGCGGCCTATCTGCTGACGCGATTCAACGCGACGGCCGATTCATTGGAGTCGCTGCCGCTGCTCATCCATGTCTTCACGCACTTCGCGCTGACGATGCATCCGGTCCGCGTTCGTGTCGATGCTTGGCCGAGCGGCGTCGAGATGCCGGGGACCGAATGGTTCGCGGTCGATGCGGCGATTGCCGCGGCGGTTCCGGCGCCGGTTCGCAAGCTGCTTGCCGCTGTCGGCCGGGCCTCGCAGTCGGCTTGAACGTCCTCGCTACTGAAGCGGATTCTGCCAGCGCAGCCCGGGAAAGCGCGCGAAATCGCCGTCCGTGGAGCAAAGCACGAGGCCATGTTCCAATGCGAGCGCGGCAAGATGCGCGTCCGGAACGAGGTTTCCCTGCATGCCGCTCACAGGGAGGAGCGTACTCAATATCTCCCGATGTCGTTCGGTCGGTCCGGGAATCCACACACCCTCGGCATCGAGCCAGCTGCTCACTTGGCGCCATGCTTCCGACATCGGTTCCGGACGTTCGAATACGCGCGGGTTGGTAACGATGCGCAAAAACGCGAGAAGCGTGGCCCAGGGCAATCCTACGGGTGTGCCGCTGCGCAGTTGAACATCGAGCCAGCTGCGCGCTGCAGAGTGCTGCGTAAACGAAGTGACATGTGCATAGATGAGCAGGTTGGCGTCGAGCAAAATCATTTGAATGATTCACCCTCGCTCACCGCCAACACGTCCATGACGTTGTCGACGCTGCCCAGCAGACAGCGCCCGAGATCGACGGCCCGTGTCTCGACCGGTGGTCGGTTCTTGACCGGACCCGCCGTATGTTTGAGTCCCTCCCTGAGCGCTTCGTTGATCACCTCTTTGAGGGTTTGCCGTTTGGTCCTGCGCACGCGCTCTACAATCACGGCAACGTCGTTGTCCAACGTAAGAGTGGTTCGCATACATCAGAGCATATACTGTTTGATGTCTTGATGTCCACCCCGCGGAGCCCCACGCGCCGCATCGAGCCCATTGAACAGGCAATCGGCGCGTTAAACTGATCGGCTGATGAAAGACCCGGCAGTTCTAGCCAACCTCGTCACCGGACTCGCCTTCGCCCTTGCGTTCGCCTTCGGCGCCGTCGCGCATCGCGTGAGCTTCTGCACGATGGGCGCCGTCACTGACGTCGTCAACTTTGGCGACTGGCGGCGCATGCGCATGTGGATTCTCGCGATCGCCATTGCGATGCTCGGCACTGCCGCGCTGCAGGCATACGGGCTGATCGACACCGGGAAGTCGATCTACACGGCGGCGAAAGTGCCTTGGCTGTCGCATGTCGTCGGTGGCTTCCTGTTCGGCTTCGGCATGACACTCGCCTCCGGTTGCGGCAGCAAGACGCTCATTCGCGCCGGCGCCGGCAACCTGAAATCGTTGATCGTGCTCGTGTTTCTCGCCGCCGCGGCCTACATGACGCTGAAAGGTGTGTTCGCGCCGTGGCGCGCGAACGGCCTCGACACGGTGCGCTGGGACGTTGGCGCCAAGGCGTCCGATTTGCCGACCCTCGCGATGGCGGCAGGCTTCGCGAGCGCCGTGCGCGTGTGGTTGCCGCTCGTTGTCGCCGGCGCCCTGCTCGTGTTCATTTTCATGAATCGCGATTTCCGCACGACACCTGAATTGATCATCGGCGGCCTCGTCGTCGGCGCCGTCATCGTCGGTGGCTGGTATGTCTCGGGCCATCTCGGTTACCTGCCCGAGGACCCGCAGACGCTGGAAGAAAAATTCGTCGCGACCAATTCCGGTCACCTCGAGTCATTCAGTTTTGTCGCGCCCTCGGCGTACCTCCTCGAGTTGCTGCTGCTCTGGACCGACCAGTCGCGCGTGATCACGTTCGGCATCGCCGGCGTGCTCGGCATGCTGCTCGGATCCGCCGCGATGGCGCTTTCCACGCGAACCTTCCGCTGGGAGGGCTTCGCGTCGGTCGAAGACACTACCAATCACGTCGTCGGCGGCGTATTGATGGGCTTCGGCGGCGTGACGGCGCTCGGTTGCACGATCGGCCAGGGATTGGCTGGCGTTTCGACGCTGGCCGTGGGTTCCATCCTCACGCTGGCGTGCATCATCGCCGGCTGCGTCGTCGCCGTGAAGTATCAGATGTGGCGCATCGAGCGGATGGACGCGGTCCCGTCGGTTCACGTCGACGCATCCCGCGGCCCGGGCATCGTTTCCGATTGGCGCGCCGCTCCAGTTCACAGCGAGTTGCGACATCGATGATCATGAGCTAGAATGTGTATGAGCTGGATAAGACATACACATCATGCGAACCAATATCGTGATCGATGACCAGCTGATGAAGGATGCGTTGCGCGCGACGGGACTCAAAACCAAGCGCGAAGCGGTGGAGCTGGGTTTGCGCACGTTGTTGCGATTGCGCCAGCAGAAGGAGATCAGGCGCTTCCGGGGAAAGCTGAACTGGCAAGGCGACCTTGACGCGATGCGGACGGACCGATGATCCTGGTCGATTCCAGCGTTTGGATCGATTATTTCCGTGGGACGCCGTCGCCACAAGCCGAGCAACTCGACGCGCTGCTGGGAAAGGAGCCGGTCGCGACCGGGGATCTGATTCTCGCCGAAGTGCTGCAGGGATTCGGAAGCGACAGCGACTTCAACCGAGCCTTGAAGTTGCTGACTTCCTTGTTCATCGTAAACCTGGTGGGACGGGACATTGCAATCCACGCTGCCAGGAACTTCCGCACCTTGCGCGCGTTGGGTATTACGGCGCGGAAGACGATCGACACGTTGATTGCGACGTACTGCATGAGGAATGGTCATTCCCTCTTGTACAGCGACAAGGATTTCGACCCGTTCGTCGAGTACCTCGGCTTGCGCACGGCCTCGGCGCGAGGGGCATGACCGTCATGTGGTTGCGTGGTCCCTGCGCGTTCCGCGACCTGCGCTTGCGCGCCTCGGTGCGCGATCAATGCAGGATGCAAAGCGCGTCTTCGGTCAACGCGACACCCGACGCGGCCGTTTCATCGCCATGATCATCTTCGAACTCAGTTGCGCGCAGGGCCATCGCTTCGAGGGCTGGTTTGCCTCGGGCGAGGAATTCACGCG
>JALYSS010000209.1 GCA_030854685.1 Pseudomonadota bacterium
GGCGATGGCCGACCCGACGCCGCCGGAGCCCACGACCAGTGCACGGGCGCCCGCGACCGTCCGACCCTTGCGCTCGACGCCGCGCACAAACGCCGTACCATCGAACATGTCGCCGAGCAGGGTTCCGTCCGGCCGTTTAAGTATCGCGTTGCAGGCGCCTGCGATCTCGACGGCCGGCGTGAGCGCATCGAGCATTGCGACGGTTGCCACCTTGTGCGGCATCGTGACGAGAGCGCCATGGAGGTTGGTGAGCCGAAAGAGCGGTCGCAGGAACGCCGCGTAATCTTCCGCCTTCACGCCCATCGGTACGACGACCGCATCGATGCCCGCCTCATCGAAGTAGGGGTTGTAGATCATCGGCGCCTTGAACGCCTCGATCGGATAGCCGAGGTGTGCGATCACCATCGTCGTGCCACTGATCATCGGCCGTTCCCATTTCGCGCAATCGACGTTCGAGGTTGACAGAATGGCACAAAATGGTCGAAATGGTTACCAAGGCCTGGCATGCAGGAGACGGGACATGCGCCCCGAGTTCAACTACGAAGCATTGACGCCGACCGCGTTCCTGCACCGTTCCGCGTACGTCTTTCCCGACCGGATCGGTGTCATCGACGGCATCACGCGGTTCACGTACGCGGATTTCCTGGAGCGGTGTCTCAGGCTGGCCGGCGCATTGCGCTCGATGGGCGTCGTTCCCGGAAACCGGGTGGCGATCCTCGCCGGAAACTCGCACGTGCTGCTGGCCGCGCATTACGCGGTCCCGTTTGCCGGTGCAGTGCTGGTCGCGCTCAATACCCGAATCACGGCGGCCGACATCGGCTACATCGTTCGACATGCCGGCGTATCGGTCCTGGTCCATGACGACGATTTCCGGGCCGTGGCCGAGCAGGTGCGTGCGCAGGCGGGCATGGCGCTGCGATTGCTGCGCGCCGGCGGAAGCGACGACGAACTCGAGGAGCGGATTGCCGAGGCGGATCCCTTCGAGCACGCGGTCACCGACGAGCGTTCAATGCTCGCCATCAATTACACCAGCGGAACGACCGCACGTCCCAAGGGCGTGATGTATCACCATCGGGGCGCCTATCTGCAGGCGCTCGCGATGGCGCTGCACATGGGCCTCACGAGCGACTCGGTCTACCTGTGGACGTTGCCGATGTTTCACTGCAACGGCTGGTGTTTTCCATGGAGTGTCACCGCGATCGGGGGCGTTCACCTGTGCCTGCGGAAGGTCGAGGCAAGTGCGATCTGGCACCACATGCGCGAATCCGGCGTCACGCATTTCTGCGCCGCGCCGACGGTGCTCACGATGACGATGTGGGATCCGGCGGCGAGCCCGTTGCCACGGCCCGTTCGCATCGCCACCGGCGGCGCGCCACCGACGCCCGCGCTGCTCGAGCGCCTCGCAGCGCTTGGCATGGACGTTACGCACCTGTACGGCCTTACCGAGACGTACGGACCCGCCGGGATCTGCGAATGGCGAAGCGAATGGAACGGCTTGCCCATTCCTGAGCAGGCGCGACTGAAGGCGCGCCAGGGCGTGGCGAACGCGATCGGAGAAACGTTTCGCGTCGTCGACGCCGACGGCAGCGACGTGCCGGCGGATGCGCGGACGATGGGCGAAATTGCCATTCGCGGCAATAACGTGATGCTTGGCTACTACAAGGATGAAGCGGCGACGCGGCAGGCCTGCCCCGACGGCTGGTTCCGGACCGGCGACCTCGGCGTGCGCCACGCCGACGGGTACGTCGAACTGCGCGATCGTGCGAAGGACATCATCATTTCGGGTGGTGAAAACGTCTCGTCGGTCGAGATCGAGCAGGCGTTGACGCAGCACGACGCGGTCCTCGAGGCGGCCGTCGTCGCCGCGCGCGACGAGCAATGGGGTGAAGTCCCCGTGGCGTTCGTCACGTTGAAAAAAGGTGCGACCACGAACGACGCCGAACTGATCGCCCACGTCCGTGCGCGACTCGCAAGGTTCAAGGCGCCGAAGCGCGTCATATTCGGCCCGTTGCCAAAGACGGCGACCGGCAAAGTCCGGAAGAACGCACTGCGCGATCGGCTGCGAAACGCGTAGCGGAGCCCGCCGGAGATCCGACATGCCGATCGATTTCGAGATCGCCCCCGAGTTGCAGGCACTGCAGGCGCGCATTCGCTCGTTCGTTGCCGACGCAATCATTCCGCTGGAATCCGATCCCCGGCGTACGCGGCACGGGCCGACCGAGGAATTCCGCAGTGAGCTGATCGAAAAGGCGCGCGCAGCGGGACTGCTCGCGCCGCATGTCGGACGCGAATACGGCGGACTCGCGCTCAGTCACGTCGGGCGTGCCATCGTGTTCGAGGAAGCGGGGTATTCGCCGCTCGGACCCATCGCGCTCAACGTCTTCGCTCCCGACGAAGGCAACATGCACCTGCTCGAAGCGATCGCTGCGCGCGAACAAAGGGAGCGCTGGCTGCGCCCGCTCGCCGCGGGCACGATTCGCTCGTGCTTCTGCATGACCGAGCCACCGCCGGGTGCCGGCTCCGACCCGTCGATGCTCACGACGAGGGCAACACGCGATGGCGATGGCTATGTGATCAATGGCGGCAAGTGGTTCATAACGGGAGCCGAAGGCGCCGCGTTCGCGATCATCATGGCGAACGTCGAGGGTGCCGGTGCGACCATGTTCCTGTCCGACATGAACGCATCGGGGATCGTTCTCGAGCGATCGATGGAAAGCCTGGACGAATGCTTTCCGGGCGGACATGGCGTCGTGCGGTTCGATGGCCTGCACGTGCCGGCCGATGCGGTGCTCGGCGAAGTCGGAAAAGGCTTCCAGTACGCGCAAGTGCGCCTGTCGCCTGCACGCCTGACGCATTGCATGCGCTGGCTCGGTGCCGTGCGTCGCGCGCACGACGTCGCCGTCGACTACGCACGCAAGCGTCACGCGTTCGGGAAGCGGATCGGCGACCACGAAGGCATCGGCTTCATGCTCGCGGACAACGAGATGGATATGCACGTCGCGCGCCTCGCGATCTGGCATTGCGCGTGGATGCTCGACCAGGGCGAGCTTGCGCTCCACGAATCGAGCCGCGCGAAAGTCATCGTGTCCGAAGCCGCGTGGCGCGTGGCTGACCGCTGCGTGCAGGTACTCGGTGGTCAAGGTGTCACCAACGAAACGGTGGTGGCGCGCATCTTCGCGGACCTGCGCGCGTTTCGCATCTACGATGGCCCCTCCGAAGTGCACCGCTGGAGCATCGCGCGACGTATTTTGCGCGGCGAGCGACGCGAGAACGGTCCGCGATAAGCCGACTCGAATGGAAATAACGTTGCAGGACGCCGTGACCGATACGCCCGCGACAACCGCGATTGCGCGCTGGCTGCGCGGCGAAATGCACGCCGACAACGTACGGATAACGCGGTTCGAGCGCTTACCGGGCGGCGCGATCCAGGACAACTCGGTGCTCGACGTCGACATCGCGGGAGGGCCGTGGCACGGCCGGCACGCGTTCGTGCTGCGCACCGATTCGCCATCGAGCGTTTCAGCAAGCCTTACGCGCGCGCAGGAGTACGCCGTATTGCGCGTCGCCAATACCGCCGGCGTGATAGCACCCAAACCGCTGTTCCTTTGTCGCGACGCCGATGTGATCGGTCGCGAGTTCTTCGTCATGGAGTGCCTGCCAGGCGTCGCTGCGGGTCATCGGCTGACCCGTGAAGCGTCCCTCGTGCCCGATGCGGATGCACTTGCTTATGCGCTCGGCGCGAATCTCGCGCGCGTTCACGCGATTCGTCCGCCCGCCGCGGAGCTCGCCAGCTTGCCCGCGCCGCGCGCCAACCCGGCATTGGCGGTGATCGGCGACTACCGCGCGTATCTGGATCGCCTGAGCGATACGTATCCCGCGCTCGAATGGGGACTTCGGTGGTGCGAGCGCTACGCGCCCGCCTCGTTCGACGTCACGCTGATCCACCGTGATTACCGAACGGGCAACTATCTCGTCGATGCCGGCCGCCTGACTGGTGTGCTCGATTGGGAATTTGCCGGCTGGGGCGACCCGCGCGAGGACCTCGGCTGGTTTACCGCGCGTTGCTGGCGGTTTGGCGTGGTTGAGCGCGAAGCCGGCGGCATCGCGAAGCTCGATCCGTTCCTGCGCGGCTACGAATCGGTCGCGGGGCGCGCGATCGCGCGCCGCGAACTCGATTACTGGCAGGTCATGGCGCATGTGCGCTGGGCCGTCATCGCGCTCCAGCAGGCGCAGCGTCATCGCGCCGGCTCCGAGCGCTCGCTCGAGCTCGCGCTGACCGGACGAATCGTCCACGAGCTCGAATACGATATGCTGCAGCTGATCGCACGGAGTGCTGCATGACGGACATCGCCGATGCGGCCGACCTGTTGGCGACGGCGCGCGAGGCGTTCGTATCCGAGCTGCTGCCTGCACTGTCGAAGGAGCATCGGTATGTCGGCCTGATGATCGCGAACGTGATGGCGATCGCCGCGCGCGAATGCCGGCTCGGCCACGACGCCGCGCAAAGCGAGGTCGCGCGGCTGCGTCGCATGATGGCCGACATCGGCGGCCCGATATCACCGCCAGACGATCTCGCTTCCCAGGACCTCGCCGCCCTTCGCCAATCGGTGTCCGCCGCGATCCGCGCCGGTCATTTCGACGATCCGGCGCGCGAAAAAGCCGTCACCGCCGAGCTCCTGCACGTCGTCGCCGACTGGGTTGCGATCTCCAACCCGAAAGCATTGCGCGCCTGGTACGCCAACCCATAAGTTTGCGTACTGGCGATGGCATTGACGTTGGCGGGACGCAACGCGCTCGTGTCCGGCGCGAACGGCGGGCTGGGAAGCCATTTCGCGCGGACGCTCGCGAGAGCCGGCGCGAACGTCGCGATTACGGCCCGGCGGATCGAGTCGCTTCAATCGGTTCAGGGGTCGAACGGTCGATCAGCTGCGCAGGCGCTTGAATCCGTCGTCGAGATCCGCGATCAGATCCTGCGGGTCTTCAAGGCCGATCTGCAGGCGCAGCGACGGTCCGCCCGGATTCCACGTGGTCACCGTGCGCGAGCGCTCGGGCCACGTCGGTATCATCAGGCTTTCGAATCCGCCCCAACTCCATCCCAGGCCGAAGAGTCGCATGCCGTCGAGCATCTTCGCGATCTGTGCGGGCTCGACCGGTTCGAGGACGACGCCAAACAATCCCGACGCGCAGCGGAAATCCCGCCTCCACAGCGCGTACCCGCGAGCGCCGGGCAGCGCCGGATACAGCACCTCGCGCACCTCGGGCCGCTGCCGCAACCAGTTCGCGATTTCCATCGCGCTTGCCTGGTGACGCGCGAGACGCACGGCGAGCGTGCGCATTCCGCGCAAGCCCAGGAAGCAGTCGTCGCTCGACGGTGTGAGGCCCATGTCGGTCCACAACCGGTGCAGCGCGACGTACGTTTCGGCGTTCGCAATCACGGCGCCAAGCAGCACGTCGGAGTGGCCGCCGATGTACTTGGTGGCCGCGTGCACCGACACATCGACACCATGATCAAACGAACGGAAGCCGAGTGGCGTTGCCCAGGTATTGTCGAGAATCACCCGCGCGCCACGCGCATGCGCGACGGCCGCCAGCGCCGGCAGGTCCTGCACTTCGAACGTCAGCGAGCCCGGTGACTCGGTGAAGACGATCGTCGTGTCGGGCCGGAACTCCCGCTCGATTTCCGCACCGAGGAGCGGGTCGTAATAGCTGACGTCGATGCCGAAGCGGCGCAAATGGTTGTCGCAGAAGCGGCGCGTCGGGCCGTACACTGCATCGCAGACGAGCACATGGTCGCCCGGCTTCGCGAGTGCCAGCAGCGGCAACGTCGTTGCCGTGAGGCCGGATGGCACCATCAGCGCCGCATGGCCGCCTTCGAGCGTTGCCAGCGCGTGTTGAAGATCCGTGACCGTCGGCATCCCGTGCAAACCGTACGAGACGCCGGTGAATTCACCCCGCGCCGCCTGTTCGAGCTCGGCGACATTTCGCAGCAGGATCGTCGAAGCCCGGAAGACGGGCGTATTCACCGCGCCGAGAAAACGCCGCGGATCGCGGCCGAGATGCGCGACTTCGGTTGCGAGGCGATAGCGCGGACGATCGCTCACAAGACGACCCCCACGCTTGCGGCCGCATTGGCCAATACGGCCGCTGCGCTGCCCCCGGCGGGGGAGCGAGCGCCTTGGGACGGCCCGGCTGCGCTCATCGCCCAGGCGCACCGACGGGTAGTGAATCGATGAT